>JANXAG010000049.1 GCA_025062375.1 Anaerolineae bacterium
AAGGGGCGGTCAGCCAACCCCTGCATCCAGCCCACGAGTGGGGTCCTAACTCTGGCAAACCCTATGCCCACGAGGGTGGGAAAAATTCGGGGGGTCCAGGGGGCGAAAGCCCCATGGCAAGGGGGCCGGGGGATGTGCCCCCAGAAACCTCAAAAGGGAGCAATCAGCTGAACTAATCTCCTGAAAGTCTGAACTTTTTGCGCTTATCGTTATGTTCGTAGTATAATTTGAACGAGGAGAGGAGCGAAAATGCAATTCCTTTACATCCTTGCCGAGAGAGAAGGGCTTTTCTTTTTTCATTTTTTCACCTTGCTGGCTCTCCAGGCAGGGCTGCTTTTAGCCTATAGCCTGAGAAAGCGGCCCGGGAATGAGGGGTATTTTCCCCCTTTTGTAGCCTTCGCTTCTATCCTCCTGATCCGAGTGTTGTTATTAACCGCACGGATTACTGCCCCTGCCTTCGGTTTTCAGGCCGTGCTTGTTTTCCCACCTTTAGAGCGTCTGGGAGAAATTTTCTCCTTGGCTTTTCTTCTGTGGGCGTTCGCCTTTCCAGCCTCACGCCCTGCTGTCCGTAATTCTTTTCTTTTCTTGATTTCCCTCATGGCAGCTTTCATTTACCTGGCTGATGCTTTCACCTGGATCTCCCAACCTGCAGCCCGCGAGTATAACTTCTCAATCAGGGCAATGATCTGGGGACTTCTGGGAGCCATCTTGGGGCTCGGAGGAGTTATGAGCGCCCTCATCGGGAGTGGAGATCCCCTCTCGGCAGGCTTTTTCCTCACCTTTTCCCTCGGACATCTGCTTCAAGCCCTCAACCCTCAGGGTGTTCAGGGAATGCCCCTATGGGTCCGCTGGGCAGAGATAGTGGGGTACCCACTGCTAGTTTTGCCCCTTTTAAGGGATTTTCTCAAACAGCTTCAAGTTCCAGAGTTATTCCAGACCGCTGAGGCCTTAAGCTTCGTTAAATTCTATGAGGCAGCCTCTAAGGGTACATTTTCCCTGGACCTCCCGGTTGTAATGGAAAACGTAGCAGTTGGAATAGCCAGAGCGTTTGAGGCACCAGGTAGTTTTGTGCTGATTGTGGATGATGAAAACCCTGAACTGGCCCACATAGCTGTCTTCTCAGGCGGAGGAATCAAGAGGTTTCAGGTAGCCTTGACCAGAAACCCCTTTCTTGAGGAGGCCCTTCGCTCTCAAGGGCCGGCCCTTGTGCAGGACTTCAGAACCCTGCATTCCTGGGAACAAATTCTGGGGGTAAAACCCCTGAGCCTTATTCTTGCCCCCGTAATAAGTCGCGATGTTCCCACAGGGCTCGTAGGTGCCTGGTTTGGCGAAGTTATGCCTTTCCTTGAATGGCAAGCCAGACTCCTGAGGAGCATCGTCAGAGAAATGCGCTTGGCCATTGAGCGGGCCAGAATTTATCGCTCTCTGGAAAGGAAAATAGAAGACCTTTCGTGGGAAATCCGCCGTAAAGAGAAAGACCTGGCCCGCTACGAAGCCATCATCAAGGAAGCAAAAGAACATAGGAAAGAAGAAGCCCGGGAAATTTTTGACCGCCTCGCTTTTCTGGAAAAAAGGGCTCGCGAACTGGAGGCCGAGCTGGAAAGAGCCCGGCGAGAAGCAGAGGAAGCCAAAGCCCAGGCGATGGCAGAAGCAACCAGGGCAAAAGCCCTTCAAGAGCAGTTAAAGGGCTTTGTGGAAAAGGGCAAGCCCTCGCACGAATTGCTCAGTTCCCTGCCCATAGGCCTTATAATGGCCGACTCTTCAGGTAAAATCACGTGGGGCAATGAGGCGGCTGAGGAAATCCTTGGGTGGCCCCTGAGAGAATTCTCGGGGCAACCTCTGTCAAACCTTGTGGAAGACCCCCGATGGCTTTCTGCAGTGGAAAAAGTCCTCGGTGGGGAAAGCCGGGCTGTGATTTCATTGGAATTGGGGAAAAAGATCCTGAGGGCTGAACTGGCCCGGCATGGGTCCGGTATAACCCTGGCTCTTTCCGACGTGACCGCTGAAGTGGAAGCCTTAAAGACCAGAGATCGCTTTATAGCTTCCTTAGCTTCCGATATCCGAAATCCGCTCTCTGTAATCATTGGCTACACCGAATTGCTCCTGAGCGAGAGCGTGGGCCTTGTGGGAGAAATGCAGCGTAACTTCCTCCTCAAGATAAAGTCTGCCGTGGAAAAACTCCACCGAATAGTAAACGATCTCCTCAACCTGGCGGCCATAGATAGCGGTTCTTTCTCCCTTAGATTCACCCTGGTGGAGGTGGAGGAGATTGTGGGAGAAACTGTATCCCTGGTTCGAGCTCAGATGGAATCGGCTGAGGTGAAATTAGATGTGAAAATCCAGGAAGGTCTGCCTCCAGTGGAGGTGGATTTTGAGAGCATGCGTTATGTATTAAGCACCCTTCTTTCCAATGCTATAGCCTGTTCTCCCTCGGGTAGCACCATACGCCTTGAAATTACTGCCGAACCCCCGGAAGGAGAACCCCACTACCTCAAAATTAAAGTGACAGATGCGGGAGGGGGGCTATCTCCTGAAGAGCTCAGCCAGGTTTTCACCCGCTTCGCTTTTCCTGACCAGGCCCTGATCCGGGGACTTGGAGAGAAAGGGGTTGGCTTGTCTTTGAGCAAAACTATAGTGGAACTTCACGGTGGACGCATCTGGGCTGAAAGCTCTATGGGCGTTGGAACCACTTTCTTCGTCCTTCTCCCACTCCGGCAAAGGAGATTTATTCCCGGAGAGAAAGAATGGAAGGAAGAGGATTCCAGCTGATCGCCGGTGTGGCCTTCGTGGCTTTCATCATCCTTACCATAGCGATCGCTTTCCTCCTGAGCTCGCAGGAGCAGTTCTACCCTACGGCTCCTCCTTCGCCCGGGGCCACCCCTACAGTTCCCATAGCTTCTCCTACTCCTTCGCCCGAAGCCACTCCTATAGTTCCCGTAACTTCTCCCACCCCTTCACCGACCTTTACCCCCACACTACCTCCAACTTTCACTCCCGCTCCTTACTGCCCACCCCCGTATGGTTGGAGCATTTACATAGTAAGACCGGGAGATACCTTAAGCTCAATAGCCCGTCGCTATCGCACCAGCGTTGAAATCCTGATGCACGCTAATTGCCTTTCCTCACCTTACATCATTCAGGGCCAAAAGCTCTACGTTCCGCCTTTCCCCCCCACTCCCACACCTGTTCCCACAATTCCCGTAATCTGCATTCCTCCGTATGGATGGAAACCTTATATAGTTCAGCCTGGCGATACCCTCTACTCTTTAGCTGCCAGGTTCAGAACCACAGTTCAAGCCATAATGCGAGCCAATTGTCTGCGCCGCTATTACCTTTATGCCGGCGAAATCCTCTATCTTCCTCCTATTCCTACTCCCACACCAACTCCCACTCGAAGGCCTTCTCCAACTCCAACCCGCACTCCCACAGTTACCATAACCCCAACTTTTACCCCAGTACCAATGCCAACTCCTTCTCCTGAACCCACTATACTTCCTACTCCTACGCCTACAGAAACCCCATCACCCGAGCCCTCTTTAACTCCCACCCCTTCATGGACCCCAACGCCTCCTCTCACTCCGACCCCTTCAGAAACTCCCGCACCTTAGTTTTTCCTGTCCATGACCTCAGAGGAGGAGGCCAGAGGGCTGGACCACGAACGAAATTTCGGCTATTTGCCCCGCCACCAGTCTTTCCGAGAACGAGGGTCCATGAAAGAACCAGCGTCCCTTATCGCCACTTTTATCTCGCTCCCGCGGGCTGTGGCAAAAGGCTGCTTTTTCCCTAAAGCCGGAAGGTAATACCTGCCCTGGGAATTCATCTCCCTGTAAAGGGCCACCAGGTTCGGATCAACGCATATATCTTCCAGATGAAGGGCATATCCTTCTGCAACGGTGTCCTTTCTCGTGTAAACCAGGGTGATCCTGGTTTCTTCAGCGTAGAGGACAAGAGCCGAGTAGCCCGGATAAATCTCGTAGCCCGAATAGGGCAAATGGATTAACTCTCTTGGCGTTGTCTTCATGCCCAAAAGTGTTACATCCCAGGTCATAATGGGCTCTCCCCTGCGGTTATTGGCCCAATCCCAATCGTAAACCCTGTATCCACCCACAAAATCCGGAACCCGGTCGTCCTGGAATAAGCCGTATAGCTGAGGAGCATTGGGATCTATGTCACCACCGTAATCCACAAGCCCAAGGTAAGCATAGGGGTTAACTATGTAACCCCTCACTGCCAAGTTCAAATCGGGGTGTTCGGAGGCCGGGATATGAGGGTGAGGAGGTGAGGCAGGAATCGTGCTATAAGAAGCTCCAGGGATTGGCCTGCAGGGTTCGCTTTTGGCCACCAAGGGTAGAAAGACAAAATGGGAAAACTCCCCTTGCTTTATAGAGGAAGCCCGGCCTTCAGCGAAAGTTTGCCGGGAAACGTCATAGCTTGTTAAAGCCAGAGAGGCCATTAGGGCACAGAGCCACAGAACTCGCCTCATTGGCTACCCCTATCTTGCGGAGAATTTTCAGGCCGGAAACTCCACTCCAAGCTCCTGGGCTATAGCTTTAAGGTTCGCCACCACTTTCTTGTCAAGGGGGATTCCTTCCCGGGCAAGCCGTTCGGCGGCTTCAAACTCTTTTTCTCCATGGATGTAAATGCGAGTCTGACCCTCAGCTTTAGGAGATTCCTTGAGGCGCTGGATAAGGTCATCCATAGCTGCTTTGAACTCATCCAAAGGCCTGAAAACATCGATCCGGAGGGCTCCGAAAAAGTGACCTATGTTGGATGGTAAAGGTCGGCCCTGCGCGTCTCTGGGATAAACTAAGTCGGCGTAGGCAGCTCCGGAGAGGACGCCGCAAAATATGTCCACTGCAAGGGCAAGGCCATACCCTTTGTGTCCACCCATTTCCTCCCCTGCGCCCCCAAGAGGAAGGAGCCCGCCTCCTCGTCGCTCCGTCAGATTTTTGAGGACAAGGCTGGGATCATCAGTAGGCAATCCTTTTTCGTCTGTAGCCCATCCCAGGGGCATTTTCTTCCCGAGCCTTTCATAAACTTCCAGTTTTCCCCTGGGAACAGCGCTGGTGGCCATGTCCAGCACGAAGGGGCGTTCTTTCCCAGCTGGCACAGCTATACTTATGGGATTGGTCCCCAACATCGCTTTCCGCCCGAAAGTGGGCACTACCAGAACATCCGCATTGGTGGAGGATATACCGATGAGGTCGTGCTCCAGGGCCATCATAGAGTAGTAGCCGGCGATACCATAGTGGTTGGAATTACGAACGGCTACAAGGCCAACGCCGTGCTCCAGGGCCTTTTGAATTGCCAGCTTCATGGCTCTGTAGCTTACCGGCTGCCCGAGTCCAGCATCGGCATCTATAGTGGCGGTGATGGCTGTTTCCCGCACAATTTTGATTTCAGGCCGGGCTTTCATCATACCGGTTTTGAGACCATTTACGTAACGGGGCATCCGAGCGACACCGTGCGAGAATATACCCCTTAAATCCGCTACCACTAAAACGTCAGCGGTTATAATGGCATCTTCTTCAGGAACGCCAAGCTTCATGAACACTTCTTGGCAGAAGGCTTTGAGTGGTTCGGCCTTTACAATTGCTCCAATGTCTTCGGGCCTTATTTCTTCCATGGCGTACCTCCCTAATTAAGGGGTTTCCAAGCGCTTGGCTGAAGCAAGCCTTTTCTCATATTGCTTGCGGTAGAATTCCATGTATTCCCCACTTTTGATTTTCCGCCACCACCACTGGTTCTCCACATACCAACGTACTGTCTCCGCCAGGGCTTCTTCAAAGTCATAACGCGGACGCCACCCCAACGTCCTTATCCTGGTGCAATCAAGGGAATAGCGACGGTCGTGACCAGGGCGGTCCTCTACGAAGCAAATAAGGCTTTCGGGTTTGTTGAGAAGCTTGAGGATACGGCGCGTTAACTCTAAATTTGTTAGCTCGTTTCCGGCACCAACGTTGTAGATTTCGCCGGGGCTTCCTTGGTGCAAAACCAGGTCTATGGCTTCACAGTGATCCAGAACGTAGAGCCAATCCCTGACGTTCAACCCATCACCGTAAAGGGGAAGGGGCTGGTCATCAATGGCATTGGTGATGAACAAAGGGATGATTTTCTCCGGATATTGATATGGTCCGAAGGTATTGGAGCCCCTGGTAATCATGACAGGCACCCCCCAGGTTTTGTGGTAAGCCAGGCACATGAGATCACCGCCGGCTTTGCTGGCAGAATACGGGCTTGAAGGGCTGAGGGGATCGCTCTCTTTAAAGGAGCCTTCCTCTATAGAGCCATAGACCTCATCGGTGCTCACCTGAACCATCCGGCTTATCCCAAACTTTTTGACAGCTTCCAGAAGCACGTAAGTTCCGAAGATATCGGTCTGGATGAAGGAACCAGGTTCAAAAAGAGACCGGTCCACGTGGCTTTCGGCTGCGAAATTCACCAGAAGCTCTATTTGGTAAGCCTTTACAGTTTCTTCCACTTTCCCAACATCGCATATATCGCCCTGAACAAAGGTGTAGCGGTCGGGGTAATTCTGGGCCACATCCTTCAGGTTGTCAAGATTGCCCGCATAAGTGAGCTTGTCATATACCACAACCCTGTAGTGAGGGTATTTCTGAAGTATGTAGCGGGTAAAGTTAGAGCCGATGAAGCCTGCGCCACCTGCGATTAGAATCGTAGTCATAGTTAAGGCCTCCTGCACTTTGGACTTTATGCCCCAAACCTGTTCAGCCTGAGAGCATAGGCGAGGGCTAACCTCATAAGATTTACCGCTGGCATTCTCCCTATGCTCCCCCTGGCGCAGGCTCTCTCCCCGAATTTTTCCAGCCCATCCGGGCGGACGTACCGGGAGTAGAGAAGGACAGGGACAGGATGCCAGCTGTGGCTCCTGAGGACGGAAGGAGTTGAGTGGTCGCCCGTTATGATAAAGACATCGGGGTTCAGGGCCATAATCCTTGGGATGTGGCGGTCAACTTCCTCTATCAGAGCAACCTTGGCTTCAAAGTTACCATCTTCCCCATAGGTATCGGTTTTCTTCACGTGGATGTAGAAAAAGTCGTAATCTTTCCAGTGGGCTTCAAGGGTTGAAACTTCATCGGCGAATTCCTCTCCTGTTTCCAGAACATCCATTCCGACAAGCCTCGCTACCCCTCTATACATTGGGTAGGTGGCGATGGCGGCAGGCTTGAGGCCGTAAACTTCCTGCATTGAAGGAAGCTGAGGGTTCCTGGAGAAACCCCTTAGAAGGAGCATGTTGGCCGGATGGTGGGGACGGAGGATTTCCCGAGCCCTTTCTATCCAGGCATTTACCAACTTTGCAGTCGCCTCGGCCTCAGGCTCCAGAGGTTCAACCGGCAAAGGCGGCAGGCCAATCCGCTGAGGGTCAGTTTCTGAAAGTTTATCCGAAAGGCCCGGGCCCCGAAATACCACCACAAACCTGTGCTCCTTGACAGGCTTGACAAAGATTTCAAGGCCTGGAAGCTCTATCTCTGAAAGTTTCTCGCAGAGCATTGCATTAAATTGGGTGTCTATGCGGCCTGCCCGCCGGTCAGTAACGAGTCCCATTTCATCCACAGTACAGAAATTGCCCCTGGCTGCAAGATCCTCTTTTTCCAGGGGAAAACCTATGCCTAAGGCCTCCAGCACCCCCCGCCCAATTTCGTAACGCAGAGGATCGTAGCCGAAAAGGGCCAAGTGGGCAGGTCCACTGCCCGGAGTTATTCCCGGCGCTATGGGATCCAGAAGGCCACATATGCCCTGCGAAGCAAGGCGATCCATGTTGGGGGTATGAGCAGTTTCCAGCTCGGTAAGACCTCCTGGTTCCTTGGGCACTCCCCCGAGCCCATCCAGCACCAGGAGCACGATTTTGCTCTCGTTCCGAAAAACCAATTCTTTGAGCCTTTCAAAATCCAACATGCTTCCCTCCTCCGGTGAGTTTAATAAAGTTTATCAGATTCTTGCCAAAGATTCAAACGGAGTGTGTGCTATTCCCGGAAACTTTCGCTACGTAAATTGGGCCAAAGAGGCCCTCCTGCCAGGCCATCACTTCCCCAAGCTTTATGAGCTCCAGAAGGGCCATAAAGGTAACTATCACCTCCTGGGGGTGTGGGCCATCGCTCAAAAACTCCCAAAAGAGCCTGCGCCTCTCGCCTTCCACAAGCTTCTGCCTTATGAATTCCATCTTTTCCTTTACCGTAACCTTTATCGGGCTAATCAAGGTTGAAACTTCTTCCCCCCTTTCCCGAAGCAGGAGCCGTCGAGCGCAATCCCTCAGATCTTCTATGGTGAAAGGGTTTGGAGGGAGAAGCTGGGCCTGAGGCTTTACAGGAACCGAAGCCCGCACGTAACAGCGCAGGCCTGCCAATTCCCGCTCTTCAAGGAAGCGTGCTTTCTCTCTGAAAGCTCTATATAGAAGCAATTGCCTGACCAGTTCCTCTCCTTCCGGTTCCGGCGAAAGAGCGGAAGGGGCTGGAGGCTGAGGGAGAAGATAGCGGGACTTCAAGGCAAGAAGCCTTGCAGCAATGGCTATGAAATCAGCCAGAGCTTCCAGCTCAAATCCTTCCGCACGATCCAAAAACTCTACGAACTGGTCGGCCACAAGAGCCAGGGAAACGGCCGTGATCTCAAGCTGATTTTTCTCTAAAAGGTAGAGGAGCAAATCAAGAGGGCCTTCAAAGGACGGCAGCTTTATAGGCCAGCTCAGCCAGGGCTTGAGAAAGCGCTGAAGAGTTTCCATCTCTCGCCTTCGCCCCTACCGCACTGAAATAGTCACGGGAACAATGGCAAACTGTTCGCCGGAAGAAAGACGCAGATGTTCCATTGATGGCCATTCATACCACCCGACTCGCAAGCGATAAAAGCCAGGTTCATTGATACCCTCCAGGGTAACCGGCACAGCTACTATTTCCCCCGGAGGCCAGTGATTGGTTCCCCAATAAGGGGGGCGATCCTGCTGCCCGCGCATTTGCCCTTGGGCATCGAGCCTGTGAACGAAGAAGACATAGGACTTTTTAACGGGAGAAATCGCCCGCCAGTAAAACCAGAGGGACCAGGGCTCACCCCGCTTGATACGAACTGGAAGCTCTACCCCAACCAGTTCAAGAGAACCTCCGAAGCGAATGGGCTCAGGAAGGCGAGCAGAAGCAGGCATCGGTCGGTTAACCAGCAACGTGGGAAGCAAATACCCATCATTTCCCTCATCAGTGATGAGGCACACCCCGGGATTCTTCGCTTCATAAAGCCCAACCTTTATATAATACGGGCCTGGCGGTAAATCCAACGGTATATGAAGGTGATGAACATCGCGAATGTAATATTCCCCCCTCCACTGGGAGGCCTTAGTAGGTACGTTACCAGGATCCATATGGTCGCTCTGAAAACGCAAGCGGTTCGGCCAGAGAGCCTCCAGGCCATGAACGTATACACTGTATCGGGTTTCCATTTCTCGTAAACCACGCCACCAGAGAGTCAGAACTACAGTATCCCCGGGCTTAGCTCTCCAGTTCGGAACAGATATCGTGTAGCCCAGCAGCCGGATTTGTCCACCAAAGTCCACATTAGCCCGCACTGCCATCCCGGGCGGCATATTAGGGTCGGAGCGAAAGCGAAACCAGCCAGTGTAGGGGTCCACGTAAAAGAATTTAAAGCCCGAAATCAGTACCCAGAATATCCCAAGAGCAACCCACTCTTTCCGGGACGGTATGGAGGAAGAAGCGATCTGAATTCTTCCTTTACACCTCCTCTCCCGGAACCGGTAAACGAGCCAGCGCACCAGGCCCAAAATCCATAAACCAGCGGAGAATACCTCCAGCAGCCGCCAGCTCCAATGACCGCAGAAACAGAGACGAACTTTGTGCCTGCCTGATGGAATCAGAGCATGCAGCAAGCCCAGTTCCCCTTCTGCCCAGGTTTCAACAGGATACCCATCCACCATCACCTGCCATCCAGGAAAGGCAAATACCCAGAAACGAAGGATGGCTTCCTCCGGAAGGTAAACCCGAAAACGCTGGTCCAAAGGATGCAAAGATAAGGGAATAGCCTCCGCCCCGGAAGGCAAAGAGCTAAAATCTAGGCGGATAGGCTCCTCCCCACGGCGGTAGGCTTCTTCCAGAGGCGAACCAGAAATTTTGGAGGCGGTCACCGTCCGGGGCAATAGCTCACCTACGCTGGTGAGGCCTATCCAATCTAAAATTCGGTCAATAGTATGCAAATCCGTCAAAGTGACGCGATGAAGCTGGATAAATTCGCCCGGAGGGTAAAGAAGCGGTGCTACGCCTACCACCAGGACAAAGCTTGCCAGAGCCGCTCCTAAAATGCGCCATCTTGGCTGTTTAAGCCCTTCAAGCCCTAAACCGATAAGCAATGCCGCCGGTATGCCCGTAACCCCCAACCATCGCCATGGGTGCTGTGCGTAGGGGAGGAGCGGCAAAAGCTCCCAGATGAAGCTGGAAGGCTCCATCATTAGCCATATTATTCCACCCAGGCCCAGCCACGCTCCCACTGCCAGAATCCGCTGATGGCGAGTGTACCTTCCCCAGCCTATCAGAGAACCCAAAGCGAGCATCACCTGGTGGGCCCCAAGAGTCAGTACATCCTCCGGATTCCCTTGACTCTGATCTCGCACCAGAACGAAAGAAAATAGGCGTTCGGGACTCAAGAAATGGCCTCTGAAATCAAAATAGCCTTCCAATACGCGAGTTAAATGCACCAGAGGACGGTCGTG
>JANXAG010000050.1 GCA_025062375.1 Anaerolineae bacterium
GGGCGGTCATCATCAGAATGCACTACACCTCTTTCAATCCCACTATGGTGCGATTGCGGCGTTGTCTCCCTCCCCAGCGTTTTGCGTCAAGGTTTTCTTTCAATCCCACTATGGTGCGATTGCGGCCAAGAGGTTATTCAATTGTTAAGGTGCGTAGCTTAACCGAAACTTCAGGGCCAATATCACTTTTATTTTACACCCTTTCTTCCCTCTTGTCAAATCCGGTAAGAGCAAAAAGGGAGCTTTTTGTCTGTCGATCCCCGATCGCCGGAAAAAACCCGGAGATCGACAGACAAAACCCTTGAATAAGTCAAATGGTGAATGGGTCAAGTTTTCACTTGATTACTGCTTTTAATTTTGATTTCTTCAATAAATCGCTTTTTCTTGTCCATGCTGTTGAAAGCACATCCCTTCATTCCCTACCACCCAAACCTCAATCAACGCGGAAAAACCCCCAGGATCGACAGATGACTTTTCATGGTCCTGCCTTAAGCGAACAAAATTAACGGGATCACTGGTGACAATAAGGAAGATGAGGCCGAAAGCTTCGCCTTTCTAAAATTCGCCAGCCATTTATATTTGCAGAGCAACCTTTTATCCTGTAAAATAATTTTGCACGCCGAATTCCCCTGGAGGGAAGCGGGGGAACCAGATTTTCCCCCCTTAAAAAGGGGGGATTGGGGTGAATCCTGCGCAAGCAGGTAGGGTTACTCTTCCAACCCGAACCCGACAGCTAACCCCGTAGGCGTAGGAAGAGGGACAGCCTCCCTCGTCTCTTCACAGCTTTGTCCCTTTGTATAGGTCCTATTTTCTCCAAATCAGAACTTTGTTTGTTATCACCAGGAGGGCTTATATGCAAGCAGTAATTTTGGCCGCAGGAGACGGGGGGCGTCTTTCCCCTATTACCCTTTTCCAGCCCAAGCCCTTAGTCAAGGTGGGCGGAAAGCCCATGCTGGATTACACTGTGGAAGCGCTGGAAAAGGTAGAGATTAAGGATATAATAATCGTTGCTGGCTATAAAGCCTGGCAGATAAGCGATTATGTTGCCCGAAAAGCTCCTTACAAAGCCAAAATAACCCTCGCTTATAACCCCGAATACGAAAAAGGAAACGCCATTTCCCTATTAGCAGGCTATAAACTAATCCGGGATTATCCTTTCATTTTAGCTATGGCTGACCACCTTCTTAGCCCGGAGCTCATCCTGAAGGCCCTCCAACAAAGCTATCCAGGCGGGAATTTCCTGGCTGTGGATTTTAACCCTGAACCACGAATTGTAGAAGAAGCCACCAAGGTGCTGGTAGACCGAGAAGGAAACATAAAAGCTATAGGGAAAAATCTCAGGTACTTCAATGCCGTTGACACAGGCCTTTTTATCCTCACTCCGGAAATTTTCACGGCGGTCAATCATGTCCTCGCTGAAAAGGAAGATTGCGAGCTCAGCGACGCTTTAAATTACCTTATAAATCATGGCTCGGGCCTCAAGGCCTGTGATGTAAGCGGTTGTTTTTGGATGGACGTAGATACTCTTGAAGACCTGAACTGGGCAGAAATAAAGCTTTCCGGGGAGGCTAAAAATGCCCGAAGGGTATATATCTCAACATTTAAACCGGAGATTCTCAAAACCTTTAGCTCGCCTTCTTGCCCCAACACCTATTACTCCCAATTTCGTAAGCTTTTTAAGCTTTCTCGCAGGACTTGGAGCAGGAATCGCTTTCCTGAAAGGCCAAAATGTTTTGGGTGGGATCCTGGCACAAATGGCTTCAGTGATGGACGGAGTTGATGGCGATCTAGCAAGGCTTAAAGGGATGAGTTCCCCCTTCGGAGCATTTTTTGATGCTGTACTGGATCGCTATGCCGATGCAGCTGTTGTCCTGGGGATGACCTGGTGGGCAGCCCAGGGCAAAGAGAACTATTTTGTCTGGATCATGGGTCTCACGGCCCTTATAGGAAGCTTTATGGTAAGTTACTCCTGGGCAAGAGCCGAAGCCTCCCTTCGCCCCCATGACGATATACCCTTTCTATCAAGGCTCGCCGGCAGGGACTTCAGGCTTTTTCTCATAATGCTTGGCGGGCTTTCAGGCGCAGGTTTCTGGACCTTATTGGTGTTATCTTTTATTACACACCTTACGGTGCTTCTGAGGATTATCTACTTCGCCAAAAGGGCCTCTTAAAAAGTTCACAGTCATCGGCAGGAAAAGGGTTACGGCGCTTCACTCGTAGCGGTTTTCGAAGAATTTATCCCCACGCTGACCACCAAGTAGGGCGAAACAGACAGCAAGAGTTAGGGACTTCGCTCCCGTTTGCGGAGGGTGAGAATAAGGCCGGCGGCAAACAATCGGCTACTGAGAGTGTGCGTGGTGGACTTTCCGCTTGCCTTTTAGATCCATCGTGCTTAAAATTCTGACAAAAAGGAGGCCTCATGACCGGTTACGCTTTTCATCCCATTTACCTGGAGCATACCCTTGTAGGTCATCCTGAAAACCATTACCGTCTCTTGGCTATAATGAACCTCTTGGAAAAAGAAGGTGTGCTCTCAAGGCTTAAGTTAATTGAACCCAAACCGGTCTCCCGGGAACTTTTGGAAAAAGTCCACACACCTCGCTATATACAATTGGTAAAAGAAATGGCTGAAAGCGGTGGAGGCCACCTGGATCTGGACACATACATGGGGGTACGCTCCTATGAGGCTGCTTTGATGGCTGCCGGAGGAACTGTCGAAGCTGTAAGGGCGGTGCTGGAGGGTGAGGTTGAAAACGCTTTTGCCCTAGTTAGACCTCCAGGCCACCACGCCACCCCAACGAGAGGAATGGGCTTTTGCATTTTCAACAACGTCGCTGTGGCTGCGCGCTACGCCCTCGACAGGAAAGAGGTAAATAGAGTCTTAATTGTGGATTTCGATGTCCACCATGGCAATGGCACCCAGGATATCTTCTACCGCGAATCTTCAGTCCTCTACTTCTCCACCCATCAGTATCCGCACTACCCGGGCACTGGCTACATAACTGACATCGGTGAAGACGAAGGCTACGGTTACACTGTCAACGTGCCTCTGGGAGGATGGGTAGGAGACGAAGGATTCAGACAGATATTTGAGGAAATTCTGGTGCCCATAGCCCGACGCTACCGGCCAGATCTGATATTGGTTTCGGCAGGGTTTGATTCCCACTGGGCGGACCCTCTGGCTTCGATGCTTCTTTCCATAAGAGGGTATACCGAGCTGGCTCGCATCCTCAAGTCTTTAGCCGATGAGCTCTGCCAGGGGCGCATCGTTTTTGTCTTGGAAGGTGGCTACAAACTTGAGGTCCTTTCCCATTGCGTTCTCAACATCTTTTACGTTCTCATGGGAGAAGAGAAGCTCGTAGACCCACTGGGACCTTCAACTAAACCGGAGCGTCCCGTTAGAACCCTAATCCAGAACCTGAAAGAATTACACAAACTGGCTTAAATAGGGGCAAAGTGGTCCCACCCTTCAGGCCTGAGGGATTGCTTTGAGCCATCGGGCATCAAAATATAGCGCCCATCTTGAGGGCTGAGAATTACCCCTATTTCCGTCACCGGCGTCGGATGCAAAGCAGCCCGGACCTGGTGGGCTTTATCGGGAGGGACAGTGAAAAGAAGCTGGTAATCTTCTCCTCCGGAAATAGCCCATTTAAGGGGGTCTTCTTCAAGAAGGGCAGCGGCTTCCCTAAGGGCATCCGAAAGAGGGATATCCGCCAGGCGGATTAGAACCCCCACACCGCTTTCATCGCACAAGTGGCCTGCATCTCTGGCGAGGCCATCGCTTATATCTATGGCCGATGAGGCCAGTTTTCCAAGGGCAAGGGTACGCCCTTCTCTTAGCCTGGCTTTAGGGGTAAGATGAGCCCTGTAAAGGGAAGCAAACCGCTCTTCCTTAATACCCCTGAGAAGGAGGGCAAGCCCTGCCGCTGAATCGCCCAGGGTTCCTGTGACCATGAGCAAATCACCTGGTTTTGCCCCCCGACGTGTAAGAAAGAGTTCCCTTTCCACCTTGCCTATTAAGAAAATGTCCACCACGAAGCGCTCCGGAAGGCGAGCTATGTTGCCCCCTACGATTTTTACACCTGCTTCCGCCGCTTCATCTTTGAGGCCCCGGTAAAGCTCATCGATGAAGTCAAGCTCGGCATCCGGGGGTAAAGCTAAGGAGACCAGGGCAAAGTCAGGGAGTCCGCCCATAGAAGCCACATCGCTCAAATTTATAGCCAGAGCTTTTCGACCAAGCTCGTAGGGGGTTATCAGGGGCCTAAGGAAGTGAATACCTTCCACCTGTATATCACAGGTGGCAAGAAGTAACATTTCTCCTGGTCCTTCCAGGACAGCTACGTCATCCCCTATGCCTACGATTACTCTGGGATCGGGCTCGTCTAAAAAGCGGCGAAGTCTTTCAATGAGGCCAAATTCACCTAAATCTGAAACCTTCATTCCTCTTTCTCTACTTCTACCACAGCAAAGGTTATAGCCCAGCTCACTACACCCCAGGCCAATCCCGGAATCACTATCCCGAGGAAGATGGAAACAGGATGCAGGTTGCCCTGCCTTATGAGGCCGATAACTGTAAGAAGGGCTCCGAGGGTTCCAAAAATAATGCCGACTTTGAGGGGCAAGCTCAGTTTGCGCCAAAGGCTTAAAACTTTCATCGGGTTACCTCCTTGACTATTTAGTGAGCGTGTTATATAATTATTATGGAAAGCGGGGTGGAGCAGCGGTAGCTCGTCGGGCTCATAACCCGAAGGTCGCAGGTTCGAATCCTGCCCCCGCAATTTGGCGGCGTAGCTCAGTTGGCAGAGCAGGCGGCTCATAATCGCCGGGTCGCAGGTTCGAGTCCTGCCGCCGCCATTTTTTATCTCAAGAAATCCCTGAGCTTCCGGCTCCGAGAAGGGTGCCTCAATCGGCCTAAGGCTTGTGCTTCTATTTGCCTTATCCTCTCCCTTGTAACTCCAAATTTGCGCCCCACTTCTTCCAAGGTATAACTGTATCCATCCAATAGCCCAAAGCGCAGCTTCAAAATTTTGGCTTCCCTTGGGCTCAGGGATTTTAGGATCTCCTCCAGCTGTTCCCTGAGGAGGGATTGGGTAGCAGTTTCAGTAGGAGATGGAGAGGAATCGTCTTCTATGAAATCCCCCAAAAAGCTGTCTTCCTCTTCGCCAACAGGCGTTTCAAGGGAAAGGGGCCGCTGCGACACCCTTATTATTTGTTCGACTTTGTTCGGAGAGATGCTCAGCTCTTCGGCTATCTCTTCGGTAGTTGGTTCCCTCCCCAGCTCTTGAACCAGTTTTCGGACCGCTCTGGCCAATTGATTTATCT
The DNA here is from genome assembly GCA_025062375.1 of Anaerolineae bacterium. Classification (NCBI taxonomy): domain Bacteria; kingdom Bacillati; phylum Chloroflexota; class Anaerolineae; species Anaerolineae bacterium. The sequence goes on from JANXAG010000050.1 coordinate 5,323, forward strand.
GTTCGTACATGTGAACGGGGACCCTTATGGTGCGCCCCTGGTCAGCAATGGCTCTGGTGACCGCCTGCCGAATCCACCAGGTAGCATAGGTGGAGAATTTATAGCCCCGGCGGTAATCAAACTTCTTAACCGCCCTTATTAACCCAATATTCCCCTCTTGGATAAGGTCCAGGAAGGGGACTCCGCGCCCTATGTACTTCTTGGCCACGCTCACGACCAATCTGGAGTTAGCTTTTATGAGATGCTCCTGAGCTGCTTTGCCTTCTTCCACAAGCTTTTCGAGCCTTTTCCTCTCTTCAGGGTCTGAAACTCCTTTAGCCAGGCGCCTTTTAGCCAGATGTCCTTCTTCTATTTTCTTGGCCAGCTCTATTTCCTCTTCCTGAGTCAAAAGCGGCACTTTGCCCACTTCTTTAAGGTAAAGGCTTATTGTATCATCCACTTCTACATCGTCTCTGCCCTCAGGAGCGCGGCCCTCACGGCCTGCACTCTTGCGGGGAAGGGGTTCTTCGCTTACTTCAATGCCTTCTTCAAATAAGGCATTAAATATGTCTTCAAGGCGATCCAAATCCTTTTCGGCATCCGGAAGGGCATCAAGCACATCGTTATAGGTAATAAAGCCATTGGCCCTTCCCAGGTTCAGAAGATGTTCTACCACATCTATTTCCTCCGGATCATCTAACTCTCCGCTATCTGCTTCCGGCAATTCACTCAATTCCAGTTCTTCAAATTCTTCTCGCTTTCTGGCGTTTCTCCTCCCCATTTCCTTCACCTCCAGGGGGTTATCTTTCGAATTGAAAAAAGTTTAAAATAAGCCCTTTGCTTTGGGGGAACAAAAACCTTGAAGCCTCCTGGGGAAAATCTATCAACATCCACCCTGTCCTATGAACGAACAAATTTTCTTTTTCCTCGGTTCTCACTCCTGCACCCGTGAATGAGCCTTTATTATCTGCCAACGGCTAATTAAATTATAAGGCATGGATTCACCAAAGGCAATACCCTTCCCGTATCCTCCTGCGCCGCTATTGGCTCCACACTTGGGATATCAGCGCGAACTCAGTCATAGGCCCGAGCACAGGTTAAATTGAAGAGTTCTTGCCCCTGGCAGCTCCATAGTTTTCTGTGGATCCTCAGCTTCTGGAGTCCGGTTTTCTTTGGCAAGAATTGCTTTTTTGCCTTTCCGGGGCTATAATTTTAGACGGTAAAAGCCTTCCGGGAGGAGGGAGGGGATGTCCGGTCACTCTAAATGGGCAAATATAAAATACCGCAAAGCCGTTCAGGATGCCAAAAGGGGCCAGCTCTTCACTAAGCTGGGAAGGGAAATTGAAATAGCCGCGCGGGAAGGGGGTCCGGACCCTGAAACCAATTTCAAGTTGCGTCTGGCCATTGAAAGGGCAAAGAAAGCTAACATGCCTAAAGAGAACATTGAGAGGGCGATCAGAAGGGGGGCGGGGTTGGAAAAGGGTTACGTCCTGGAAGAATTTATCCTGGAGGGCTACGGGCCCCAGGGCGTGGCTATGATGGTCCAGGTCCTAACTGATAACCGAAATAGGGTTGTGGCGGAGGTTCGCCGCATCTTCACAAGACATGGGGGGAGCCTTGGGGAAAGTGGATGCGTTTCGTGGCTCTTTGAGCCCAAGGGCTATATCACCGTCTCTACAAACGATATGGACCCCGAGGAAATAGCTATGGTGGCTATAGATGCCGGCGCCGACGATGTGCAGGTGGGAGATGATCTGGTGGAGATTTTCACGAAGGTGGAAGATTTCCAGTGGGTTAAGGAGGCTCTGGAAAAGCGAGGTTTGAAAGTAGAGACGGCCCAAATCTCCATGGTGCCTAAGAATAAAGTGACTCTGGATGAGAAAAGCACCTTCCAGAACATGCACCTCATAGAAGCCCTTGAAGAGTTAGACGACGTAACGCAGGTTTACACCAACCTGGACCTTACGGTGGAAATGGTAGATAAGTTCGTGGCAGGACAGGCAGCGTGAGAGTCCTTGGAATTGACCCCGGGCTGGCCCTGACAGGCTACGGCCTTGTGGAAGGGAATGGTTCTCTCGTTTTGGTGGAAATGGGAAGCGTGACCACCCCCTCGTCGGCTCCCCTGCCTGAGAGGCTTAAAATACTTTACGATGATATCTCTTTTCTTCTAGCGAAGCTACGTCCGGAAGCGGTTGCCTTAGAAGAACTTTTCTTCGGGAAAAACGTCCGCACTGCCATCAGTGTGGGCCAGGCGAGAGGGGTGATTATCCTGGCGGTAGCTCAGGCTGGAATCCCCCTGCACGAATACACCCCACTTCAGGTCAAGGAAGCTCTTACAGGCTACGGTCGGGCTGATAAACAACAAATCCAGAGGATGATTTGCTTCCTCCTGGGCTTGTCCTCCCCCCCTCAGCCCGATGATGTGGCAGATGCAGTGGCTGTGGCCATTTGTCACTTGCACCATCGTAAATTAGCAGCCCTTTTATGAGGCGAGTATGATTTCTAGCATTCGGGGAGTTGTGGAGAAAACAGGCAAAAATTTTGTGGTAGTCAGAGTTGGAGATGTAAGCCTTAAAGTTTTAGTTCCAGCCTATCTGGTTGACGAGGGTTTGCAGCCCGGTGATTCCATCACCCTTTTTACCAGCCTTTATTTCAAAGAGGAAGAGCTCTCCCTTTACGGTTTCGCCCATGAAGATGAAAGGGATTTCTTTGAGCTCCTTATGACTACCCCTGGAGTGGGGCCCAAAGTAGCGCTGGCCCTTCTTTCCTATCTTTCACCGGCTGCTCTCCGGGAGGCTATCGCCCTTGAGCAGGAGGGAATCTTAACCAGAGTGCCGGGCATAGGGCCTAAAACTGCCCGAAGCATAATATTCCACCTGAAGGACAAAGTCAAAGTTGAAATCCCAGCACCGGTGCCGTCGGCTATAACAAAAATTGATGAGGAGGTGATCGCTGCTCTCACCTCTCTGGGTTACAGCCTCGTGGAAGCTCAGCGGGCTGTCCAGTCTGTCCCGAAGGAAGTAACCCAGGTGGAGGAACGCTTGAGGCTTGCTCTCGCCTACTTCGCTTCGAAGGGTTAGAAGAAATGCCTTTGCTTTCTGCTCTTGTCGCCGTCACCTGCTGGTTGTGCCTATTTTTGCTGGTCAATCTATACTGGCCGACCCCCTTTACTTTTCAGCTTTTCCTCTTTTTGCTCTTCATGGCTGTTTTCTCCACCGTTACCCCTTTTTACCACTCTATCGGGATGCGCTTTCCCTTCCTCCAGAGGAGGAAAGGCCTCTGGCCTCCGGTAAGGAGGGGGTTCCTCACCGCCCTTTTGTTTTCTTCCTTTGCTTTTCTCAAGGCCTTTACAGCCTTAACCATAGCGGTAGCATTGCTCCTTGCGGGAATGCTTTTAATCCTGGAGCTTTATTTTTCAATCTTTGTGGACTGAATATACCAATGGGAGGTAAGAGCCATGAACATGGAGAAGATAGCTCAAATGATGGAAAAGGTGGGAATTCCCGGCCGGGATGCCTACGAACTGCCCACCAGTACCAAAAGGTTCCCCGATGGAGCCTGGTATCGGATGGAGATATCAGGGATTGAACGCCCCCAGGTTTTAGAAGCCCTGGTAGACGAAGCCCATAAACGCAATATCCCCATCCACCGCCTGATATCCACAGTTATGGGGGCTACCCTCCTGGATAAAGAGGAGCTGCGGACTTTCGCCCGCCTTGCTGCTGAAGCCAAAATGGAGGTGATAATAACCCCTGGGCCTCGCTCTGGCTGGGATATTGGCCGCCAGTTAGTCACCCCCGAAGGAGGATTCTCGGGCTTGCGGTACAGGGGATCCGATCAGCTCCGTTACGTGTTAGCCGACATCATGCGCTGCATTGAAATAGGCTTCAGGGGTTTCCTGATTGTGGATGAGGGGCTTCTGTGGCTGTTAAATGAACTAAAGAAGAACGGGGATATCCCCCAGGATGTGACTTTTAAGGTGAGCATTTTCGCCGGGCACGCCTCTGCAGCTGGAGGGAAGCTTCTCCAGATGCTGGGAGCTGGCACTTTCAACCCCGTTGGGGACCTCTCTCTTCCCCAGTTAGCTTCCATCCGCAAAGCTGTGGATATTCCGATAGATTTGCACATTTATCTATCCGATTCCTTCGGTGGTTTTAATCGTTTCTACGATGGGCCGGAGATGGCGAGAGTGTGTGCTCCCTGTTACTTCAAGATTGAGCCCGGAACGACCCTGGCGGCAGGACCAGGAGCATGGTATAAGCCCTGGACCAGTCCGGAGTTCCTGGCACAGATGGCCCGGGAAAAAGTCAAGTATGCCCAGATAATCCACGAAATAATCCAGGAGAATTTCCCGGAGGCTACTCTTTCGGGCTGGGGGCCTTCAGACCTGGCCATCCCCAAGGTTTAAGTAGGGTGTTATCCCTGAAATATGGGGGCGAGCTACCCATTCGGGACTCGCCCCCAGCGGAATATCGGAAGGAGGCGATAGGGAAACAATCATGCAGGATAGAGCTCTTAGATTGTTAATCATCTTGCTTTCCATGGCTGCTGCTATTTACCTTCTGGAAAAGCTGTGGTTTCTCCTCCGATGGCTGAAGGAAGTTCTGGTCATGCTGGCTCTTTCATGGATGATAGCCTTTATCCTGGACCCGGTTGTCAATGCGCTGGCTTCTATTTCCTGGACCTTGAGAAGGCCTCATTTGCCCTGGAGTTCTCCTCCTTCCCAAATTGCCCTGAAAATCCCTTACCCGGTAGCGGTCGTTATAGTCTACCTTATCCTCATAGGCCTGGTAATTGCGGGTGGTACTCTTCTCTTGCCATCCGCAATCCAGCAATCTCTCCAATTAGCTGCAAAGCTGCCGGAGTATTTAAACCGGGCTCCTGAACTGGCTGTTTCCCTTCAGGGGTTCCTGACCCGGTTCAACATTGATTTAAACCTTCATACCCTCGCCCGTTCACCGGAGCTGGCTCGGTGGGCGCAAAACGCGGGGGCTTTTCTGATAAAATGGACTGTGGGAATTGCTGGCAGACTGGCTACCCTCGTGGCTCAGGCTTTCATTGTATTCATTTTAAGCTTTTATCTGATGCTGGAACAGAAAAAGCTGGCTAATCTGGTAAGGGAAGTAGTCCCTCCTTCTTTCCATGATGAATTGAGCCTTATTTCTGAGGCACTGCAGAAGACCTTCGGGGCTTACGTGCGAGGAGAAGGGTTAGTGGCCTTGCTTTACGGCCTCGGAGTGGTCTTACTGATGGAAGTAGCTGGTTTGAGTTTTG
>JANXAG010000051.1 GCA_025062375.1 Anaerolineae bacterium
CTTAAACCGGGCCTCCGCCTCTTCCTTAATTGTTCTGGCGATGGCTTTGTGAGTTATTACTACAAAGTCATCATCTCCTACATGGCCTATAAAGTCTTCAGGGTTGCCGGTTTTATCCACAATCTCCCCCAGCATTCCTCCCACAAAGCGCAGAACATCGTTCCCAGCCACAAATCCGTAAACTTCAGTGAATTCCTTGAAGTATTGGATGCCGAAGAATAGAAACGCCCAATCTTTCCGGGGTATAAGGCTTCTGAGCTGTTCTTCCACCAGTCTGCTACTGGGAAGGCCAGTAACGGGATGGCTGAGATTTTCCCGGGCAGCCCTCTGGATTGCGTTCCTGACTTTAAGGCGCAGTTCATCCAGATCAAAGGGTTTGATTATGTAATCATCAGCCCCAAGCTCAAGCCCCGCCAGCTTATCGGACCTCTCATCCCTTACAGTCAGGAAAATAATGGGGATGTGGCTTGTGCGGAGATGGCTTCTTAGCTGCTTGCAAACTTCGTATCCGTCTATATCTGGCAAATTTATATCAAGGATTATGAGGTTGGGGTTTTTCTTGCGGGTCAGCTCTATCCCTTCTTTACCTTTGTAGGCGATTTCCACCTCAAATCCCTGTTCACTGAAGTTAATTTTAAGCATTTCGGCCAGGTCCCGGTCGTCTTCTACGATGAGAAGCCTCCCTTTTTCCATAGTTCTCGCTCCTTATTTATACAATTGTGGGGACAAAACCATGTTTCCTGGCTATCTTCTCTATCTCTTCCACCTTTTCCAGGCTTATGTCCCTTCCCAGGGTGTAATCCTCAAACCTTCCTTCCATGGCCAGAGCAATGGTTTCAGCTATGCACGCGTAGATGTAGCCCTGCGGAAGTCCGATATCTACCCCCAGTTCAGGATTACCGGGCGTCTTGACAGTCCCTCCCCTGAGAACCACAAGGTCTTTCCTTAGTTTGACTTCAGCGGAAAGGTTTGGGGGGATGGCGATATCACATATTATAGCCCCTTCTTTAAGGTGCTCAGGCCAAACCAGAGGCTTAGCCGAGCCGGCTGCGGTTACTATCACCTCAGCTTCCCTGAGTAAGTTTATGTCGGTTGTAACTATGGTTTCATTGCTGTTTGCCAACGAACCCCTGACTCTCTCCAGAGCTTCAGGATTTCTGCCTATTAGTATAATCCTCTTAACTTTGGGAGCAAAAAACTTGGCTAAAGCCTTTCCTATGGAGCCTGTGGCCCCCAGTATGGCCAGGGTGGTTTTTTCCAGATTTAATTTCCTCTTTTTGATGGCTTCTTCAATTATTTTGGCTGATGCAGCTACGGTGTAAGAATTGCCGGTGGTTACAGGTATTGAGAGCTCACGGGCTACCGTTATTCCTGCATCCCCCACCACCGAAGTAAAAGCCCCAAGCCCCACAATTTGAGCTCCAAGCCTTTCAGCCAGGCGCCCAGTAGCGATTATCTTGCGGTAAGCAAAATTAACGGGAACTTCCAGCATCCTTTTGGCGGTAAGTGGGCAGGCCAGGAACCAGCCTTCTACTTCTTCACCCGTGAATTCCGAACGTATGCCCCGCACTTTAGAAATTACAAGCGGGGGGAAATATCCCGAAAGGAAGTGGATTAGAGACAGGGGCAAAACTGTCCCAAGCAGGGGGAATTTCTTTTTAACATCGCCCCTTGGGTCTATGGGATGGATTATGAAAGCGAACTTAGCCTTCGGCATTGTCTTTCACCTGGGATAAAGGCGCTGGTGTTTATAGCCTCCTCTAAGGTGATGGTGATCGCTTTCCTCGTAATGGACGTTTCGGGTAATGACAGCTCTGTTCTCGGAGCGTATCAGTATCACGTCAGATTCTACGGCCCTCCCCGGATAAAATAACAAACCCGAACCGATGCGGCAGTTATGGCCTATGCAACACCCCAGAACGGGCAGGTTGGTGGACTCAAGGCCGTTTTCTCCCCAGACATGGACTGGTTTGGGTATGAGGTTGAAATCAGTAAAAATTGTGCCCGCTCCCACAAAGGAATCTCTCCCTACAACGCAAAGCTGAAGGACGGCGTTCTGGGCTACCATGGAATTTTCCATAAGAACGCTCATGAAAAGGGATGCCCTGAAGGGCAAATAACAACCATCGCTGATCACGCTCAGGAGAAGGTGGCATCCCTGCATTATGTTTACGTTGTTGCCAATAAGGCAGTTAGAGATGACCACACCGGGCCCGATGGTGCAGTTATCACCTATGTAAGTGGGCCCCTGGATTATGGCTGTTGGGTCAATTTGAGTGTTTTTGCCCACTTTTACCAGTTCTGAGCATGATAGGAACTGTTTTCTTTCCAGGATGGAACGGAATAAAATTTTCAACTTCACCGAAAGTTTATCGGCTTCCTTTTCCATCCTGGCCCCTTCCGCAAAGATTCCAAAGGCTACGTTGGCAAAGTAAATGTGGACCCAGTGTTCTATGGAAAGGAAGGCTTTGAGGGGAATGTAGTAAACCAGGTCTCCGGGAGGAGGAGCCATGTAAGTTGGGACGTGATAGAACCCTATTTCTCTGGCCTCAGTATCTATCACCAGAGGTTCCGCCTCTTCCTTTACTCCACGGGGGAAGTACCACATATCGGCCACATATAGATCGCCTTGGCGTTGTATCCCTTTCTGAAGCAGGAGGGCATAATTGGTTATGGCCTTATCGGAAGGGGAAAAAGCCACCCGACAGGGTCTGCCCTTTTTCCTGGCCTCCGTTATGAAAGTTTCAAAGAAGAAACGGTCAAAGTAGAGGTTTTCCCTGTAAACTAGGGTCTCTTTTTTGTCGACGGGTATTTCAAAGAAAGAGTTTACCTCCAGTTCCTCATCGCAATAAGGGGCCAAAACATCATGCTGATAGAGCCAGAGGGGCTTGTTCATAACCCGCAGGTCTCTGGCAGGCTCATTAAAAGGGAAAATTTTCCTGCGCTCTTTTATGATAACTTTGCGCATTTATTCCTTAGGAGTTTTAGATATCCTGAAACGGCAAGCCTCATCACCGACGGCAATGCAGTTTATTTCTACCACTTCAAAATCTTTACCTCCACTCCCCCAACGCAGCCCTTCTTCCAGGATTCCAACAGCTGCATGGCAACAGGGAGAATCAGTGTGACGCCCCCAGCATACGGGACACCGTTCGTTTATCCAGATAAAATAGTGCTCATCTTCCTCAAGCCGAACAATCTGATCGCTGAAGCGATTGAAGGTTTCAGCGAAAGCGTTGAGACCCACCCTCATTTTGACGTTTAACGGCAGAACTCTCAGGGCCAGGTCAGCCATTCCCAAGACAGCTCCGAACTCTTTAATGCCATACTTAAAAGTGGCGCTACCAGCTTTATGGGCCAAGATACGGCCGCTTCTCACGCCGTAGAGCCTTTCGAGGGCCTCCTGAATGGCAGCGAAAGCCTCAAAGCTGAACTCTTTGTTAAGGTTATTGGGAGGAAGCTTATCCACAAGATATGATAAACCTGCTTCAGTAAGAACGGCGTTAACCCCAGCCCTTCCAAGGGCTTCTTCCAGCCCCATAAGGTAAGCTCTTGCCATTTTGTTGGGATAGTAATACTGGGGGGAGCTTTCTCTATTTTTCTCCATTTTTCCCTCCTCTCAGGTTTGTCAGGAGAAGCCGGTTGAAAGCCGGCGGGTCATCCAGCATGGGAAAGTGGCCCCAAGAAGGTGAAACGTAGACTTTTGCTCCGGGTATTTTCTCCACAAGTTTTGCCTGGCTCGGTTTTACTATGTTATCCCTGAGACCATAGATCCCAAACACAGCGGATTTAACCCCGGCAATGTAGGGTTTGAGGTCGGTATGGTAGAGGGAGTTTATGCTCTGAAAGAAAGAGGCTAGAGTAGTTCGGGAGAGGTCTTTCAATAGCATTTCGTACCATTCCTGCCATGGACGGGTTGTTCTGGGGGCCAAAGCCCTGAGAATGCTGCGGAAGAACCAGGGGTTATTCCAGGCCACAAAGGCGATTTGGGGAACAGCAGCCATTTTCAGAAGAAAACTCAGGGATTTGCCTTCAATGGGTGAACCCACCACCCCCACTTTTTTTACTTTATCAGGCCTGCGGAGGGCTATGCTCAGAGCCACGGTTCCTCCCATAGAATGGCCCACGAGAGAAGCTACCTGGATTCCAAGTTTGTCCATGAAATCCAAGACCAGGAAGATAAAATCTTCAACCCGGAAGCTTTCCCTTCTCCGGTCTGATTCTCCAAAGCCCCAGAAATCCAGGGCGTAAACCCTGTAACTTGAAGAAAGCCCCCTCATGGCTTCAAGCCAGTAGCCCCAAGAGCCAAGCCAGCCGTGAAGGAAAATAACTGGCTCCCCTCGCCCCAGAACCTCATAATGAACCACTCCCTGCTCCGTCACTACTGAAGGCAAAGTTAACCCTCCAATACTTCCAGGACAAGGTAAAGAAGTTCTAAGAGAACCCTTTTCACGCTTTCTTTCTCGGTGGCAACACAAGGTATAACTTTGACATTGCTATTGAGGCGGAGAGCTATCCGGATATCCTCGGGGGACCAGGCATCCGGAAGGTCTTGTTTATTGGCTGCTACTACGTAGGGAGTTTTTGCGTAGCGACGGAACACATCGAGGATGTAGCGGGCCTCCCGGAAGGTTTGAGGGCTTGTGCTATCTACCATCACTACAAACCCCAGCATACCCTCGGAAAGGATATCCCACATGAAATCAAAGCGCCTCTGCCCGGGAGTCCCGAACAGGTAAAGGACGAGGTCTTCATCTATTGTGATTCGGCCAAAATCCATTGCTACGGTAGTCTGCTCTTTTACAGCTCGCAGTTCATCTGTGATCTTTCTCTCAGTGGAGACGACTTCTATTTCGCTGATAGTGCGGATGAACTGGGTTTTTCCCGAATTAAAAGGGCCAGTCACTACAATTTTTACAGCCTGCATTACGGGCTCCTCACAGGCGTTTTATGCGATCTATAAGGCGCTGAACCAGGCTTTTGCTCACCCTGGGTGGTTCCTGAATGGCAGGGGGTATACCGGGAGGTGGGGCTTTTGGGCCTCCGGGAGGAGGAACAAGTTCCACAAGCCCTGCGGAAAGGAGACCGTAAACAATTTTCCTTATCTGGTAATCGCTCATGGAGTTGTAGCGGGCTATCTGACGGATAGTGTTTTGAGGGTTGATGTAGGAAATAACGCGCCACTCATCCACCGTCAGGTTTATGTTACGGACAGTAGCCCTGGGGTTCTCGGCGAACTTGAGAGCCATGTCCAGGTCCGGTATTTCTTCCTGAAGGAATTCTAGTTCTTTCTGCCGCCTTGTTCCTTCCAGGATCAGGTTGGCTAAATCTATGGAAACGGTAAGGTGATCTCCGTCTGGCAGAACGTCCGGCTCAAAAGAGAAGCGGCCAGTTTGCCAGGTGAAAAGTTCGTAGACGATTTCTAGGAAATGTTTCTGGAGGCATTCCAGAACATCCTCTTTGGAGATGTATCCAGCACTTATGGCTAAGAGGGCCTTTTCTTTATCGGATTTCAGGTGTGACCGGGCTTCAATTTCTTTGACTTGTTCTCGGGAAAGTTTACCTGCTCGGTACAGAAGGTTCAGGATGCTCTTTTCTTCTGAATCTTTGATGGCGTAAATAAGCTTTCCCCCTTTGAAGTAGAGGGTGACTTTTTTGCCATCCTGTTCCAGGGTTAGGGCTCCAGTTTTGCGGGCCAGGTGAACCAGGTTGAAGAGCTTGGTTATATCAAAATCCTCCAGCTTCCCTTTTAAAGCCATAGATTTCCCCCGGGGCTCTCGAGCCTTTTGAGTTATATGATAGCACGGATAGCTTCTATTTGCAAATCAACTTAAATTTGAGGTTAAGACACGAGTTGTGACAGTAGAGGCCATGACACACAGACCTCCCGATCTTTTCCACGAACCAGAACAAGCCTTGGGAATATCTTTCAGGAAACCGCTGCAGTTTGAAGCTCGGTGCAATTTGCACCAGCCCGCACTGATCTCGGACAGAAGCTAAGAGCTTTTGACATTCCCTCCTCCTTGCTTTAAAATTAGCCTGGAAAAGGCGGGGGTAAAATGAGCGTTGTGGAAGAAATCAAAGCCAGAGCCGATATAGTAGAAGTTGTAGGGCAATATGTCCCTCTCAGGAAAGCGGGGCGCAATTTCAGAGCCCTTTGCCCTTTTCATGCTGAAAAAACCCCTTCTTTTTATGTTTTCCCCCACACTCAGAGCTGGCACTGTTTCGGGTGTAAAGCGGGTGGGGATGTTTTCTCTTTTGTCATGAAGAAAGAAGGGCTTGAGTTCAGGGAAGCCCTTCAGCTCCTGGCTGAAAGGGTGGGGGTCAGGCTGGAAGAGAAGCCCCCTAAAGAAATGGAAAAAGAAAGAATTCTGAGGGAAATAACTTCAGTGGCCGCTGATTACTATCACCGCCTTCTGCTTCATCCCGAAAAGGGAGCTAAAGCAAGGGGTTACCTGGATAAAAGGGGGATTAGCCAGGAGGCGATAGAAGCCTTTAAGCTTGGTTATGCTCCTTCAGAATGGCACGCCTTAGAAGATTTTATGGTAAATCTCGGCTACAGGCGGGATTTACTTTACGAAGCCGGCCTTATCGTCAAAAGAGAAGGGGGAGGGTTTTACGACCGCTTCCGGGATAGGTTGATGATTCCTATAAAGGACGAAGCAGGAAGGGTTGTGGGATTCGGGGGAAGGACTCTCGCTCAGGAAGAGGAGGATGTTCCGAAGTATTTGAATTCTCCTTCAACCCCCATTTTTGACAAAAGCCGGCTCCTCTTTGGGCTGGACATGGCAAAAGAGGCCATAAAGGCACAGGATATGGCCATAATAGTGGAAGGATATTTTGACGTGATGCAGGCCCACCAGAAGGGGTTCAGGAATGTGGTGGCCTCCATGGGCACTTCAATAACAGAAGCACAGCTGAGGCTTTTGTCCCGCTATACTAGGCGTTTCACCCTTGCCCTTGATCCTGATGTAGCCGGAAGCGAAGCCACTATAAGAGCCCTCCAGATGGCTGAGGAAGTTCTGGAAAAAGAAATAAAGCCCACTTTTGACCCAAGGGGTTTCCTCCGGTTTGAAGAACGCCTCAACGCTGAAATATTTATCCTGAGCCTCCCCCCCGGCCGGGACCCCGATGCCCTGATTCGGGAATCGCCTGACGAATGGCGGGAAGCTCTGGAAAAGGTTACCCCGGTAGCTGAGTTTTTCATCCAGCTTCTTTCCCAGAAGTTCGATCTTTCCTCTCCCAAGGGCAAAGCCGAGGCTGTGAGAACTATAGTTCCCATTCTCAGAGCCATAAAGGATGAAGTGGAAAGGGAGCATTATATCTACCGCCTGGCCAGAATTGTGAAGGTTGATGAGGGGATAATCCGCAGGGAGCTTGGGTCCTCAGTGAAGGGCAAAATTTACCTTTCTTCCCAGAAACAGGCCCGCAGGACAGCGCTTGGCCTTGAGGAATATGCTCTGGCCAGATTTATGGAGAACCCCGGGCTCCTCGGTTTTGTAGATGAAAAAATGATGGCGATGGGTTTCTACCCCCTTAGCGAAGCTGACTTTTCCGAATCCGAGAACCGAATTCTCTTCAGTCTCTGGAAGGTAGCTTCAGGAAAAGAGGGAAGAAGGCTTGAGGATTTCCTGGAAAGTTTAGATCCCATCCTCAAGGAGCGGGCTTTTGCCATTCTGGATAGAGCCGGAAGCTCGCCGCCAACCCCCCTTGATAAAGTGGAGGAAGAGATCCTCTACTGCGCCCTGCGGATGCGGGAACAGAACATCCGCTATCACCTTCAGGAATTGCGGTTCCTTCAAGAAGAAGCTATGGAACAGGGCGATGAGGAAAGTCTCAGCTATTACCGGGGTTTGATCAAAGCGCAAGCGGAGGAATTGGCGTCCCTTCACCGCTCTATGTCCCGCTACTATAGCCGAAGGCGGGAGGCTCGATGACCGACAAATTCCTGGAGCTGGAAGATTTAACGGGAGAAGGGGTAGAACCGGGGGATAGTGCGGTCCAGATTTACCTGAGGGAGATAGGGAAAATCCCCCTGCTCACCCCGGAAGAGGAAAAGGAGCTTGGACTCCTCATTCAAAAGGGGAGGATGGCTGAGCAACGCCTTAAGAAGGGCGATCTTCCTCCCCTGGAGAAAGCGCGTCTGGAAGCTCAGGTCAGGACCGGGGAGATAGCTAAGCGCCGCCTGGTCCAGGGTAACCTTCGCCTTGTGGTGAGCATCGCCAAGCACTACATTGGCCGTGGGTTGTCTTTCCTGGATCTAATTCAGGAGGGGAATCTGGGCCTTCTCAAAGCTGCCGAGAAGTTTGATCCCCGCAAGGGGTTCCGCTTCAGCACTTACGCCACATGGTGGATAAGGCAGGCTATCACCAGGGCAATAGCAGATCAGGCGCGCACTATCCGGATTCCCCTTCACATGATGGAAAATATACAGCGCCAGCTTAACGTCCACAGGATGCTGACCCAAAAGTTAGGTAGGGAACCAACAGCAGAAGAAATTGCCCTGGAAATGGGTCTTCTGTCTTCAGAGGATATACAGGCCATTAAGGAGGCCGTAGAGCAGGATAAACCCATTCCTCTGCCTCTTCAGAGGAAATTGCAGAAGGCTGCGGCCAAGGTCCGAAGTATAGTCATGGCCGCCCAGGAGCCTGTATCTTTAGAAACACCCATAGGAGCCGATGAAGACACTTTCCTTGGGGATTTCATAGAGGATACTTCAGCCCCCGCTCCTACCGACGAAGCCTTTAGAGAAATCTTAAAGGAAGAAATCCAGAAAGTTTTAAAGACCCTGAGCGATAAGGAGCGGGAGGTGTTAGAGGCACGCTTTGGTCTCAAGGATGGGAAACCCAAGACTTTAGAGGAAATCGGACAAATGCTTGGGGTCACCAGGGAGAGGGCTCGCCAGATAGAGGCCAAAGCTTTGCGTAAGTTGCGCCATCCCCTCCGAAGCCGCAAGTTAAAAGATTTTCTCCTTTAAAGAGGATTGAGGGGGTCAGAGGAAAAGCCTGCTTCTCTTAAGGCTTCTTCTATTGCTTCCCTTAAGGAGTCGTCCCCTTCTTCAAGGAAATTCAACAGGATTCTGCGGGCTTCGCTTCCTCCAATGCTTCCCAGGGCCCAGATGGCGGCTTCTCTTACTTCGTAATCTTTATCTCTGGCAAGGGTGGCCAGAATTTTCACTGCCTCTTTAAGGCCCATTTCACCGCACGCTCTCGCTGCTTCGTAGCGAATCTCAGGCTTGGGGTTACGCAATTCTTTGAGAACGAAAGCCTGCCATCTGGGATTAGCGTTCTTCCCCATAGCGAAGAGGGCGCTGGCTTTCATTTTATCGCTGGGATGGTGGTAGGCTTCTTCAATGAGTTTGAGGACCTTTTCGTCATCCAAAGCTGAATAGGAGAGAGCTTCTATGGCTCTCCTTTTAACTTCCAGGTCATCCCCCTGAGCCGCTTCCATAAGGGCGGAATATACCAGCTGGCCGTAGTAATTATCAAGTTTGCTGGTGCCGGCGCGCAGGAGGAAGCGCCCCAGAGAAGAAGCGGCAGCTGCTCTCACCTTGTTAGAGGGGTCTTTTTTCAGGAGCTTAACCAGGGGAACAACAAGCCCTGGGTCTTCATCTTCCCACAGTCCTTCCAGGGCTTGGAGCCTGACTTCTTCATCCTCATCTTCAAGGCAGATGTGAAATAGGTAGGAGAAGTCAAGGCTACAATCTTTTTCGCTTGCTTCTACTAAGGCGTTTATAATTCTTCTGCGGTTTTCAACGGGTAAAGTTTGCCAGACTTCCTGGAAGCTTCTGGCTTCTTCGCGGCTCAGTCCGGCAAGGCCCGCTAAATATCGGGATCGCCACGGTTTAGGATCTTCGGCCAGCTTTCTGAGTATTTCCTTTACTTCCAGCATTGCATCCTCCATTTCCCGATTCAATTATAATCAAAGTCTCTTCTGAATTCAAATTTTAGTGTGTTGATGCAATCCTCCTGCGGGAGAAACTGAGAAAGCGTGGAGATTTCTGGAGGCTTCGCCCCCTGGACCCCCAGATTTTC
>JANXAG010000052.1 GCA_025062375.1 Anaerolineae bacterium
AGAGGACGGTCGTGAAGGGCAGGGAAGATGAAAAATGCCGCCAACCCTATCCCCAATACGAAAGCCTTTAGAGCCCTTGTTATCCGGCGAAGTGGGAGATTTTCAGCTACCCAAACCAGAACAACGTATCCTGCCAGCACAATGGTGCCCAGCATCGCAGTGATGCTGTGGCTCAACTGAAGGAGGCTGTACATCGCCCCGGCGAACCAGTACCGAGGCCATCCTCCTTCTCGCAGGTAAGCATGGAAGGCCTCCAGCACCCAGGGCAGCAGGCTAAGACCCATATATTGAGGGAAATCCCCCAGCCAGTAAAGTTCACGAACCCGGAAAGGAGTATAAGCATAAGCCAGCCCCGCCACCATCGCTCCCGTCTCGCCAATCCCCCACCGGCGAGCTAAACGGTAAACCCCAGCGCTCCCGAAGGCTATCAATAGAGCCAGAAGGAGTTTCACGCTGGCTTCTGGATTGAACCCGAGCTCCATTGCCAGCGCGCCCGACCAGGGAAACAGCGGAGCGTTAAAGTGAAAGAGGGGATAGCCCAACCCGAAGACAAGATCGGGGGCCCAGCGGGGGTAGAAAACCCCAGCCTCCCAGAGACGATGCATCTCCAGTATCCTGAGGGTGTGGACAACTCCATCCTTCGTGAGCGAGAGACCAGGACGGGTCAAAAGCTCTCCTACTATCACCAGCCCCATTAACATCAGCCAGAAACCGCGCTCGCGGACCATAATCGCCACTTAAACCGGAGCCAAAAAGCGTTTACCTTTGGCGACAAGGTCATCCAAGAGTTTCTTCAAAGAAGCAATATCAGGGTAAACAATCCTCTCAACCTTGCAGCCCGAGCGCCTGAGGAGCCCTTCCACATCTTCATCGATCTTGTCCTTGCCTCCCACAATGGTTACATAACGAGCCTGGAGGGCATCATGGATGGAAAAACCACAGGTAGGGCGGAACCGTGCTATATAATTTTGGGCTGCTTCCCACTCTTCCGATGCCCAGGCATCCTGGGTTTGCCAGAAGAGCATGTAATGGTAAAGCGGCTTAAAGCTCTGGCGAGGAGCCTCATCCACAGCCTTGAAAAGCATCCCCTTCCATTCTTTCCACCTTCCCCCCGGGCATATAGTAAGGATGAGCTCCTGATGACCAACGATAGCTTCTTTCGATAGGTTCAACTTTTCCAGAAGGTAGGCGCATAGATGACCAAGGGCCAAAATCTGAGCTATGGGTGGAATCGAAGATGTAAAGTCTCCCGCAAGACAAATCCCAACCCCGGAAGAATTGTAAGCTCGGGTGTGGTAAGAGACAATTTCCAGGGGGTTGGTCTGGTAGATTTTGCCTTCCTGGTCAATGAAATAATGGTATCCTATTCCAGGCCACCCCTGTTTTTCCACGTGGTAGCGGGCAATAAACTCTGGCCCCAAGTTGGGAGGAATTGCTGAATGGTGTACCACCAGATATTTTATGGCTCCAAGCTCTCTCCTGGCATAGCGTCCAACGGGATGTCTGGGAAGCTTATCGGATATATCTTCCACAGGGGGCTCCACCACTGGTGCTGGCTTCTCCAATGCCTCCTTCAGCTCTTTTAATTCTTCCCGGATTTCCAGTAGCTTTTCCCCAGCATTTCCCAGAGCTGCCTCTCCTGAAGATAAACGCACCATGAGGACTTTCTGAAAATACTGGACCAGGCTTCCCTCCTCTTCCCGCTCCTCCGACACAGGCAGCCCGCACACCTCCAGGCCCAGTTTTTCCAGAAGCTGAAGAAAAGGCCCCTTTACGCTGAAGCCTGTTTCTTCAAAATACTTGGCGGGCGCTTCTCTTGGCATTGAAGCTACAGCCCTGACTACCGGCCGAAATTCCCCTTCCTCAGTTCGCCAGGCAAAAACAGCCTGGGCGGGATCTGGAGAAGAAGCAATAAGGGCACAAGCTGAGTTTACGTACGGGTATTTATACAGCTCACGATAGTATTCCACATATTTTCTGGCCATTTCATCGGGGGAAAGACCCGGAGTGGAATCGCCAAATTCCGTTATTTCAATGGTTTTATTCGGAAACATCCGGTGGTAGAGTTTAAACCTGAGCCCCCATTCTTCTGAGAGATGGTTTTCATACTGCCAGTAGCAATGGCACCCAAGCCAGTCAGACTCTTCCACTGCTTCTCGGCATATTTCCAGCCATTCCAGATCTCGGTGAGGATAATTTATGGCAAGGCCGGGGAAGCCGAACTTTGCCCAGGGGAAAAGCTCCCGCAACCTCCTCAAAACCTCAAGGTACCAGCTTTTAAAATCCCTGGCCTGCTCATCCGAGGAGCCCCATCCTTCAATCCTCTGGAAGTGATTTGGCTCATTATGGATCTCAAACTTCTCGGCATAGGGGCGGAGAGTCCGGATGCTGGGAGCAACCCTTTCCACAAATTCCTGAGGAGAGGGATGCTGTCCCAGGGCAAAGCCTCTGTCCCAGAGCCTTACGATGAACTCAAGGGAAGGGTTCTCCCGGCGCAGCCTTTCATAGACCGAAACATCCGTTATGGATACAGTCTTAAGGGTTTCAATGCGGGCTTCCCGGATTAAACTGTAATCTCCTTCCGGGAAGAATACATCGTTGCGAGCATGGAGGCCTATGCGGACCATTTCACCCTTCCTTTATCTTGAATTGCCATGCGCACCAAAATTCGGGGGGATGAGGATCGGGAGGACAGGCTATGCAAATGGTCTCTATGCGGGGGTCAATGGTGCGGGCGAATACAGAATACTCAACCAGACCCACGGACTTACAGGGGAAATCGGGCAGGCCCTTGCTTTTGCGAGCTTCCTGAACCCGACACTCATTCATCCGGAAGATAAGAGTATTTTCATCGGGCTCTAGGATTTCCTGGCGGTTTATATAGGAATAGAGACGATACTGCAGGGCTTTTTTGAGAGCCTTGAGGCCTCCGCCCGGCTCCATCCCAAGCCTTTTCATGATCCTCCTGGCTTCAATGGCTGAAAATTGCTCCCAGGCTTTCTGGTCCAGTTTTATAGCCATCTCCATCCCGCAAGCCTCTTCCACCGCCAGAAACCACAATCCATCGTGGGCGAGCCAATTCCTCGCAGCATCCTCCAGAAGGCCAATCAGTTCCTCTTTGCTAAGCTGCATAAGGGTTTGACGGTCCGGCATATTCTCACCTCCACAGTGTTTTTCCCTGGTACACATCGAAGGCTTTACGCATGAGCGAATTCCCTGCGGTAAACCATCCACCCCAGAACGATTAAAGCACCCAGCATTGTCATACGAAATAGAGCGCTTACCGCACAGGGCAAACCGAGTTTTGTGAACTCGGAACCAGCCAGAGCTAATTTGCCCGTCAGTGGGAGAAATTGCGGGTGACCGATCAACGGTGAAAACCTGGGCTGAAACAAGATTTTAAATTCGTCATTAAGTTGTGGATATAAACCGATGATGAACAGTGCAATCAACAAACTTTGTGCTACCTTGCCGCGGGCGCAAAGCGGGCCGAAGTCTAACACCAAGAAAGGGATGCTTAGCACCAGAAAACGCGGGCCCCATGACCAGCCCCCATGCCACGTCCACCACTTAGCATGAAACAAAAGGTAAAGCAAGAAAACACCGCCGAATAACATTTCAGCCCACAAGCGGGCCAAACCCCACGGCGCTAAAATAACCGGTGGTGCAAACAAGAATATGCTTTTTCCCGGACTATAACCCGAGGTGAAGCAGTGTTGTCCAGCCTTCGCCAACGTAACCAAAATCCAAAATATTCCCGAAACGGATATAATTGGAAAAACAAAGGCAAAGTGATAGCAGCTGTGGCCCGGGTGATAAGAGCATAGCCCAATGCACTTCCGGCCAAACCAAACCATCGCCAACTCAATTGTTCTCGTGCCCGGTGTAAACCGCACGCGGCAATTGTAAGCAACAATACCGTTATTAGAATAAGGCCAGGCTATTGTCCCCAAACCATATACGAAAGCTAGACAAACCCCTGTTTTGGCTGAAGCGTAAAGCCTTTCGCTTGCTACCGTTATAGCGGTAACAATTTGATTGAGACGTGAGACAAAGAAATGGGTCGTGTCCCATCTATTAGTCTTCGCCAGGTTGCTCCATACTGTCCCAGCGATATACAGAGGCATCGCTGCTAACGGCTGGTCCATGCCATGCTTGCTATAACAGCCCCCATCAGCCCCTCGCACCCCTTGAGGGAAAAGCTTGTCGCACGGAATCGCCAAGGTTCGATTATCCACCAAACTCCAGGTAGTGCGATACATCACTTCACCATCGCCAGAATGAAAGCCTTCACCCACAGTGAGTAATATGGAGCGCAAAATTCCTGTAACCTTCAGTTAATTTTGGCTTTTTGCTACAATTATATACGAGGTGTGGGAAAACCGCCAAAAGGGGATAGCCTTGACTTTACTTGCATCCTTGAAACGGCCACAAGGTGACCGGGCGCAAAAGCCAGTTTGTGGTCAGGCATGATCCAGGAGTGCGTTTCTTGCGATCATCCGGTAAATAATGCCTTTTCTGACTGACGTCTCTTCCATCGCTTCGCCCTGATCACTAAGATGCCCCCTCATTTTCCGAACGGCCACAGGATCTCCGGCATGCTGGATTCCATATGGCTACTGTCAAAGCCCTCTGGTGCGTGCCGACCCCTACTGTCGGGAGGAGAAATTCTCCGATTACCAACAACTGGTCGGACTGGCCCTGGGGGTAATACTTTACTCCAGACTTTGTCCGCCCGAATCGGGAGATATTCCAGGCTCTCCGTTATAGCCATACAACACCGCTGCGACCGCAAACTTTCACGACTGCACCTTACTGGCCAGGAAAGGGAACAATGGGTGATAGCGAGCGCTGGAAGAGGCAGTGTGCTCTGAAGCTCTCTTCAAAGCGCGGAAGTGCTTGCTGGCGACCACGAAGGGCTCTTATGGCCTGGGTCAGCCATGGGTTCTGGTGACTAAACCGGAGCAAGTGTGTGAGGTGCGGTGGAAAGATTTCAAAGCCTTAAGCCTGAAAGCCTTGCAACTTACTGCTGGATATGAGCCCGTATCTGGACGAGGAGCGGGTCAGACCGGAATCAAAAGCGAACAGACGGACTTAATTTTTCTAGGCTGCGTAGCCGTCCTGTTGGTTCTAAACGGGGAGAGTCGGTTAGATTCCCTGCTTCACCTGCTGGGCGTTCTCTGAACGTGGGTGAGGTCAAAAACCTTGTCTTGGCTTTTCTCTTATGGTAAACTTATGCCAAAAGAACGGAGGGTTCTGGTATGGGTAAGAGGGTTTTCAGTGGCGCTCGTCCCACGGGGAAACAGCATCTGGGTAATTACCTGGGAGCAATAAGAAATTATGTGGCTCTTCAGGAACAAGGTTACGAAACCATCTATTGTGTTGTAGATCTCCATGCTATGACCACTTCCTTTGAAAACCTACGAGAGCTCACAGCTGAGATGGTCCTGGATTGGCTGGCGGCAGGGGTTGACCCTCAGAAGTCTATCCTTTTCGTTCAGTCTTCAGTCCCAGAGGTAATAGAGTTGGCTTGGTACTTCTCCACAATAACCCCTTTGGGATGGCTCCTTCGTCTTCCCACTTTCAAAGAGAAAGTACGGGCTCAGCCCGATAACGTAAACTACGGCCTTGTAGGTTATCCCGTCCTTATGGCTGCGGATATAACGTTATACAAAGCTGAAATAGTACCTGTGGGGGTGGACCAGGCCCCCCATCTAGAGTTCACCAGGGAAGTAGTGCGCCGTTTCAACCATCTTTTTGGGCCAGTGCTGGTGGAACCTCAAGCCCTCTACACTGATTTCCCAAAGGTCCTGGGCATTGATGGAGTGAATAAAATGAGCAAATCCCTCAATAACCACATAGAAATTTCCGCCTCCCCCCAAGAAATCCACCAGAGAGTTATGATGATGGTTACTGATCCCCAACGTACTCACCGTCATATCCCCGGCCGTCCTGAAGTCTGCAATGTCTTCTCTTTCCATAAATTCTTCTCCCCCAACGACGTAGAAAGAATAGATAAAGAATGTCGGACTGCTGGGATCGGCTGTGTGGACTGCAAGAAACTCCTCGCTGGCAACATAAGCGATTATTTTGCACCCTTCCGGGAAAGGCGCGAGGAAATGTCTTCTGATCCCTCTTACATCTGGGACGTTCTAGAGGATGGTCGGCGTAGAGCTAAAATTATAGCCGAAAGAACTATGGCTGAAGTTAGAGAAGCCATTTACAGCAAGAAACCATCCGGAGGCTAAAAACATGGTCTCCAATCCAGCGGTGAAAATGGTTAACATCGTCAAAAAATTTCCGGGAGTGATAGCTAACGATCACATTAACTTTGAAGCCGCTCCGGGGGAAATACACGCTCTCCTTGGGGAAAATGGGGCCGGCAAGACGACCCTGATGAACATCCTCTACGGAATATACCAGGCCGATGAAGGCGAAATCTATATAAATGGCCATAGAGTTTATATCCGTTCTCCTCGGGATGCTATAGCCCTGGGCATAGGCATGGTCCACCAGCACTTTCACCTTATCCCCTCTCATACTGTTGGAGAAAACATAGTGTTAGGACTTCCTGGCAACTTTTTTTTCCCTCTGGAAAGGGCCAGGAAGGAAATTGAGAAGATGCTGGAACAATATGGCCTTAAGGTAGATGTAGATGCTTATGTCTGGCAGCTTTCAGCTGGGGAGAAACAAAGGGTAGAAATAGCCAAAGCCCTCTATCGTAATGCCCGTATTTTAATCCTTGACGAGCCCACCACAATGCTCACACCTTCTGAAACTGAAGAGCTTTTCGCTGCGTTGAAGCGCATGGCTGGAGAAGGAAGAACGATCATCTTCATAACTCATAAACTCAGAGAAGTTATAGAAGTGAGCGATCGGGTTACAGTTCTCAGGAAAGGGAAAGTAGTGGGGTCCGCTAAAACTTCAGAGGTTACCATACCCCAACTTGCGGAAATGATGGTGGGAGAGCAGGCTCTGTGTGAGATAACCTTGCCGCCCGTGGAGAAGGGCAAGGTGGTTTTAGAAGTTAAGGACCTGTGCGCTTTGAACGATAAAGGGCTTCAAGCTCTCAAAAACATTTCTTTTTCTATCCGGGAAGGAGAAATCTTCGGGATCGCAGGAGTGGCAGGGAACGGTCAGAAAGAACTGGTGGAAGTCATAACGGGGCTACGAAAAGCCACTTCGGGCTGTGTTCTGCTGAATGGTAAAGATATCACAAATGTTTCCCCTAAAGAAATTGTGGACCTTGGAGTGGCTCATGTTCCCGAAGAAAGGATAAGCGTGGGGCTTGCTCCCAGCATGAGCGTTTTAGATAACCTGTTGCTCAAATTTTACCGGCATCCGCCTTTCTGTTACGGCTTTCTGCTTAATTATCGGAAGGCAAGCGAGTTTGCAGAAAGCAAAATAAATGAGTTTGAAATTATAACCCCCAGCAAAAATACTCCTGCTAAATTCCTTTCAGGAGGGAACATCCAGCGCTTGATCCTGGCTCGGGAAACCAGTGGCCGGCCCAAGTTAATAGTAGCTGCTCACCCTACTTACGGGCTGGACATAAAGGCTACAGATTATGTACGGCGTCGGCTTATTGAACAGCGCAGTCGTGGGGCAGCTATCCTTCTGATTTCAGAAGACCTGGAAGAAGTAATATGCATGAGCGACCGCATTGCTGTGATGTTTGAAGGCCAATTAATGGGCATAATGGACGCTCAAGAGGCCGATATCAAAACTATAGGCCTTATGATGGCCGGGGTAAAACCAGAAGCATGTTAGAGGAGGAGCTTAAGGCCATTCCACCGGCGACAGGTGTTTACATATTTAAAGACGCCCGGGGGCAGGTGCTTTATGTAGGCAAGGCTGTTAACCTTCGAGGGCGGGTGCGTTCCTATTTTCAACCTTCAAGCCAATCGTACCTTAAAGCTCGCCTTTTGGCCGAAAGAGTAGCTTCAGTAGAGTTCATTTTAACCCAAAATGAAGTGGAAGCTTTGGTTTTGGAATGCAACCTCATAAAAAGATATCGCCCTCCTTTCAACGTTCGTCTCCGCGATGATAAGCAATACCCTTACATTAAGATTACCTGGCAGGACACCTTTCCCCGTGTAATTGTGACCAGGAGGATGGAGCGGGATGGCTCCCTTTACTTCGGCCCCTATACTTCCTCTTCTGCCCTCCACCAGACTATGGATCTCATCCGCAAGGTTTTCCCTTATGCTACTTGTTCTGATCCCTCACCTGGGAAAAGGATCCGCCCCTGTCTCTATTACGATATAGGCCGGTGCGTTGGCCCATGCACCGGGCAAATACCTCCGGAAGAATACAGATCTTTGATAGAACAGATCATCCTTTTCCTCAAGGGGAGAACTGAGGAAATAGTAGCAGACCTCTGGAAGAAAATGGAAGAAGCCTCCTCTGCTTTGGCATTTGAAAAAGCAGCGGTCATAAGAGACCAAATTTTCGCTCTGGAAAAAATTTCCCAACATCAGCGCGTGGTCTCTTCATCCCTTCAGGACAAGGACTTTATCGCCTATGTTCGCTCTGGGGAAGAAGCGTGCGTACAAGTTTTCTTCGTCAGAAACGGCAGGCTGGTGGGCAGAGAGTATTTCCTTCTGGAAGGAGCCGAATTGGAAAAAGGGCAAACCTTAGGGGCTTTCCTCAAGCAATTTTACGAGAGAGCTGCCTTTATACCTCCTGAAATTGTGATCTCAGAAGAGATAGAAGAGACCTCGGTCATTGAAGAGTGGCTTCGCTCCCGAAAAGGTGTAGACGCGAAGCTCAGATTACCTCAGGACGGAATAGAAAGAGAGCTTATAGAAATGGCTTCCCAGAATGCAGCCGAAATTCTAGAGAGCATAAAGGAAAGTCAGGAAAAAGAGAAGAAAAAGAGGTTAAATGCTTTAGCCGAACTGGAAGAGGTTCTGGACTTACCAAGGCTCCCTGTCCGGATCGAATGTTATGATGTTTCTCACATTCAAGGCAAGTTGGCCACAGGAAGCATGGTGGTTTTCGTTAACGGATTACCTCGCAAAAAGCTCTACCGCCACTTTCGGATAAAGGAAGTGGAAGGAATTGATGATTACGCAATGCTGAAGGAAGTCCTGGAAAGACGCTTCCGTCGCTACCTGGAGGCGAGGGAAAGCGAGCTCCGACTTGCCCTTTCCGACGAGCCGTGGCCTCACAAGCCCGATTTGGTTCTGGTGGATGGAGGTAAAGGGCAACTCAGCGTTGCTTTAAAAGTTCTGGAAACTTTGGGTATAGAAGGTATCCCTGTAGCAGCGCTGGCCAAAAGAGAAGAAGAAGTCTTTGTCCCTGGAAAAGAAGAACCGATAAAGTTGCCATCAGGTTCCAAAGCTTTATCCTTACTTCTGCGCATCCGGGATGAAGCCCATCGTTTTGCTATATCTTACCACCATAAATTGTTTAGAAAAGAAACCCTTTCGGCCTCTCTTGAATCCATCCCGGGCATTGGCCCTAAACGTCGTCGTGCTCTTATGGAGCATTTTGGTTCTCTGGTAGCTCTTAAGGAGGCTTCAGTCGATGAAATAGCCTCTGTGCCTGGAATAACTCGAGAGCTTGCCTTAAGGATAAAAGAATTTCTGAGTAGCTCCGACAAAGCAATTTCATATGGAGGGAAAAATCTATGGAGAGGAGGGGGCTTGAGATAGCGGTAGAGGTTCCAACAAGTGTGAGGGAGGCTTTGGGGGATAAGGCCACGCTGGACCTTCTTTCATGGCTTGTGAGGGCGATACCATCGGTGG
>JANXAG010000053.1 GCA_025062375.1 Anaerolineae bacterium
AATGGCTATGGTGGCTTCACTCTTACAGAAAGGCGATGACCAAAAAGCGAAGCAGTTAGTGATTTATCTTCCAAAGATAGAAGTTCGGATTGTCCCGCCATCGGCTGCTTTTTCTTTTAAAGCATTCATGCGTTACAGAAGCGTGCCTGCAATAGAGTCGGCTGGTGGTATGGATGAGACGGGCAGTTTTTACCCTTCCCGTCCGCATACACGAGAATACTCCCTATTTGCTGACGACCTTGTTATCTTTGTCGGTTTGCCAGAAAACAGCATAAAAGAAATTGCCAAAGAAGCCCTAAAGAACATTCGCTACCTCGGTTGCAAAGATTCATTAGTTTGGTGTCAAAGCGTGAACGAAGTAGCACCTGACATGGTAGAACAAGAAGCGACTGCATCACGATTTGAAGAGGGCAAGGCAGGTGCTGTTGTGCTCCTTGCGGATTTTGACAAAAATGCAAAAATACAAGACCTGAAAGAAATTATTCCAGGGCAAAGAAAAGAAGAGCATTATCAGCGTCCCGTCCCACCTTTCATCGTCCCTGGTCGGATTACCACAAAAGGGAAAACGCGCTTGTTTATTAGGAAACAGCAGGAAGAAGCGAATTAAAACTTGTCTCAACAGCGTCAAGTTCAGGGGGTCAATTTGATGGAAGGTCTCATAGAAGATGAAGAATTCGAGCAACTGCGAACTAATGGCGTCAAGGTTAACTATTGGGCGATTTGTCATCGCAAGGTTTGGCTCTATGCGAAAGGTTTGCGAATGGAGCCGCTATCAGACCGTGTTGCGCTTGGGCGAATTTTGCACGAGCGTGCTTACCCCGATATGCCGAGAAGAGAAGTTCTCGTTGACAACCTAATCAAAATTGACCTGATTGAACACGAAAGCAAGTTGCTTGAAGTGAAACATTCACGCAAACTCGTTGACGCTGCACGGTTGCAAGTGGCTTACTACCTGCTTTACCTGAAATGGCTCGGTGCAGGTGAGTTGGTTGGCGAATTGCGTTTCCCGAAAGAGCGACGCAAAGAGGAAGTTCGCTTGACACCTGAACTGGAAGCGCAAGTTGCCGAAGCGCTCAGAGACATTCAACGCATTGAACAATTGCCATCACCGCCGCAAGTTGACTTTATGCCCATATGCCGAGTTTGCGCCTATTGCGAACTTTGTTGGGGGTAAAAATTTTTGGAGCAAGTACTTAAATGGCGCAGAGCTACTATATATTTCGCAGCGGTAGATTAAAGCGGAAGCAGAATACTCTGTATCTGGAGCAGGAAATTGAAGATGGGCAGATTCGACACCAGCCTATCCCCATAGAAAATGTGCGCGATCTCTACCTCTTCGGCGAAATTGACCTCAACACAAAACTGCTTTCGTTTCTCGCCCAACACGGGGTGGTTGTTCATTGCTTTAACTACTACGGTTTTTATTCGGGTAGCTTTTACCCCAGGGAGAACAACGTCAGTGGACACCTTTTAGTCCGGCAAGTTGAACACTATCTTGATTCCCAAAAACGCATGGCTATTGCGAAGGAGTTTGTCCACAGCGCTCTCTTTCACATCCGCCGCAATTTGAATTATTACCGCAATAGAGGTAAAAAGGTGGATGAAGCCATAGATGTGGTGGAAGCCTCCATGGGACGGTTGCAAGAAGCTCAGGATGTGCTTGAGCTCATGAGGGAGGAAGGCCAGGCGCGAGAGGCTTACTATAAAGCCTTCAACGAAATTCTGGAGTTGGAAGAACCCTTTGAGAAAAGGGTAAGACGCCCTCCCGATAATATGGTCAATGCTCTGCTTTCCTTTGGCAATAGCCTCTTATACGCAGCAACCCTCTCGGAGATTTACGTCACTCAACTTAATCCTACCGTAAGCTATCTTCACGAACCTTCAAAGAGGCGCTTCTCCCTTGCCCTTGATATCTCTGAAATTTTCAAGCCCCTCATAGTGGACCGCACCGTCTTCCGGGTTATAAACAAGGGGGTAATAGGGGAGGAGGACTTTGAAGCAGTTGGGGAAGTAAAAGGGATTTACCTCAAAGAGGAAGCGGCGAAAACCTTTGTGCGAGAATTTGAAAGTTCTCTGCAGGAAACTGTAAAGCACAGGAAACTTAACCGTCATGTTTCCTACCGCCAGCTTATAAGGCTCGAAGCTTACAAGCTTATCCGCCATCTCTTGGGGATGGAAAGTTACAGGGCTTTCAAGGTTTGGTGGTGATGTATGTTATAATCGTTTATGACGTGGAACAGGAAAGGGTGACAAGGGTTTGCCAGCTCCTTCGCCGATTCCTACACTGGGTTCAGAATAGTGCGTTTGAGGGGGAACTTACTGAATCGCAGCTGGAGACCTTAAAAGTCAAACTTAAGGAAATCCTGGACCTTGAAAGAGATAGCGTTTATATTTATCGTTTCCCCGACAAAAAATTCGTGCGAAAGGAAGTTATAGGCCAGGAAAAGGCACTGGTAGAGGTCGTAATATGAGGGTGCGGGTGACTTTGCAGGCCGAGGGCTCCATATGGGTTCCATGGCATTACCCGGAATGGCTTCAAGGTCTGATCTATAAAAACCTTAAGAAATCCGCACCCGACCTGGCATTTCGCCTTCATTCCGAGGGCTTTGTAGCGGGGAGCAAACGCTATAAACTCATAACCTTCTCCTGGCTTTTCCCAAAGTCAGCAGTTCAGAGGGAGAATGGCCTTTTAATGACACCCCCGATAAAGTGGTGGATATCCTCGCCCCTGATCGCGGTCATAGAAGCCTTCGTGTACAGCCTCCTTGCCTGGCCCGAAATCAAACTGGGTAAACAAAAACTATTTGCAGCGGTAGTTCAAACAGAACCTATATTCTGTCCAGGAGATACCGTGATCTTTGAAACCCTTTCCCCCATAGTAGCATCTACTGGAGTAATCGAAGGCGGCAAAATGCGCAAGATCTTCCTCTCCCCAGAAAGTCAGGACTTCTCACGGGTCATAACCGAAAACCTTCAGCACAAAGCACTGGCCCTCTGGGGGGAGAAAATTCCAGAAGGCACCGTAGAGATGAAGCCACTGGAGTACTATCCTAAGCTTGTCACTATTTACGGCACAAAAGTGCGCTGCTACGAAGGAGTTTTTGAAGTTAAAGGCCATCCTGAACTGATAAAATTGGGATACGAAGCAGGCTTTGGGGAAAGAAATTTCCAGGGGTTCGGAATGATGCGCTTCAAAGCCCGGGAGGTGGTCCATGAAGCCCAAGATCCTTCTTATAGACGACGATCCCAAAGAAGTGGAACACCTCAGCGAAATCCTTAAACTTAACAACTATGAAGTTGCCGGAGTTACGAACCCGGAAGAAGCCCTTACCGCTGTCTTTCTGGAAAACCCGGACCTCATAGTTCTGGACATAATGATGCCGGGCATTTCCGGCTGGGATATCTGTTCCAGGATAAGAGAGTTCTCCTCTGTTCCAATCCTGGTGCTTACATGCCTTTCAAGAGATGAAGATAAAATCCGGGGCCTTGAGCTGGGAGCTGACGATTACCTCACCAAACCCTTCAATCCCCGGGAATTTATTCTTAGAATCGGAAAACTTCTGGAAAGAACCACCCCCTCTCTCCAGGAAACGACGGTAGAGGTAGGAGATTTAAAGATTGACCTGGTGGGAGGTAAAGCCTATAAAGGCGGGGAAGAAATTCACCTTACAAAGCAGGAAAAACGACTCCTCTTTTACCTCGTTCGCCATCGGGGCAGAACCGTGCCTCACGATGAGCTTCTGAGGGGAGTATGGGGGGCCGGCAGCGAAGGAGACTTGAACCTTCTCAAAACTTACATCCACAGGGTCCGGGTCAAGGTAGAGGATGACCCCCAAAAACCCCGTTACATTCTCACAGACAGAGGTGTGGGCTATCGCTTCGCTACAGTTTCAATGTAGAATCAAGGTAAACCTTATCCGGGCAACCACTAGAAAGCGGTAAGCGTCCGGAAGACAAGAGATGCCGGACATGGGTGGAGAGTTTAACTCCCCCGGTGTGGGCCTCTTTATCCGCTAAAGGTTTGCTCTGAGTTTGTTAAAATTTCGGAAAGTCCATTGCTGGGTTGCAGTCACATTATCTGAGGAGGCGTTTTCCCCATGACTGTCAGGCCCTGGATGAGATATCACCATCGTTAACGTGAGCGGAGATCAGGAAATACAATGTCTTGCGCGATCGCTGATTTTGTTCTATCATCCTCCTGACCGGAGGACGGATGGGGCATAAAAAGAGGTGGTCAATTATCCTTATAATGCTTTTAGCCTTTGCGTTGAGAACTCTGAGGCTTGATTTCCAGCCCTTGTGGTGGGATGAAGGCTACAGCGTTTACTTCGCCTCTATGAACCTGCAGGAGATGATGGAAGCTACTTCCCTGGATATTCATCCGCCTCTTTACTATGCCCTCCTCCATGGCTGGATAGGGCTTGTGGGAGCTTCGCCTGTAGCTCTCAGGCTTCTATCGGTACTGGTTGGAACCCTCACAGTACCCCTTTTCTATTTCTTTTCGCGGCTCCTTACAGGGGAGAAAACAGCCCTCGTCGCCGCGTTGCTTCTGGCTATTTCCCCTTTCCATGTCTACTACTCCCAGGAAATCCGAATGTATGGACTCGTAACCTTACTGGGGCTCGGAGCTACCGCATCTTTGTTCCTGGTCTTGAAAGGAAAGTATGCCCTGACTCCTGCTTATGCCCTTTTATGTGCGCTGGCTCTCTACACCCAGTATTACGCCGTTTTCGTCCTAATGGCTCATATGGCCATAATCTTCGGTTTCTGGCTGAAGGATAGAACCTGGCCCTGGAGGGCGTTCCTGGCTTTGCTTGGCGCCTCCTTCCTCTACCTGCCCTGGGCGTTCTACGCCGGAGAAAGGCTTTACTTCTATGTGCATGGGAAAAAGGCTATAGAACAGTATTTGCCTCTATCCCTTCACTACTTCCTGGCCCGACATCTGGCAGCCTTTGGGATGGGGCACATGCCCCCTCAGCTTTCACCCTTTTTCTGGGCGGGCGGAGCTATCCTTTCGGCTCTTGTGTTTAAAGGGGTCTGGTCTCTCAGGGGCAATCCTTCGGCCCTTTTCCCACTTCTTTCCTACCTTCTGGTGCCCCTGTTGGGAGGTTTCGTGGTTAATCTCTTCTATCCATTTCATCCCCCTTACTTTGAGCGAATTTTCCTCATATCCCTTCCCCCCTATCTTCTGCTTTTAGGAGCTGGCCTCTGCGCTTCTGGGGTTAAAATTTCATTGGGCCCGACGGCGGCTCTGATGTTGGCTTCCCTTGTCAGTTTTTACTTAACCCCCCGCTATTCCCATGAAGATTACCGTCCGTTGGCCCGAACAGTGAGTGTCTTTTCCTCCCCTGATGATGTTCTTCTCTGCGTTTATCCCTGGCAAATCGGCTACTTTCTTAGCTATTGCCCTGAGCTTTGTCCGAAACCGATGCTGGTGAGTTCCCCTGAGTGGGGAGAAAAGGTGAGAAATCAGATAGAGGGTTTGTGGCGAGAAGGAAGGAAAATCTGGTTCCCTGCCTATCAGGCCAAAGGGGCGATCCTTGAAGGTCAGGTGGAAAGTTATGCTTTGGCGCAGGCTTTTATGGGGGTAAACAGGTGGTTTGGCTCTACAAGGTTACTGCTCTTTGCCCCGCCGGTCTCATATGCCTTTCAACCGGTGAAAGTTCGGTTCGGGCATAGGCTGGAGCTTGCAGGTTTAGCTTTGGTGGATAGGGAAGCGGAGGCCTCCCCCGGGGCTGTGAGGGTTGCGCTGCAGTGGGATAAGGTAGGGCAGGCTAACTTAGCCCTTCAATTGCGGCTGAGCGATTCTATCGGCCGAACCTGGGCTCAACAGGATTTTCCCCTTACCCTTTCAGACCGCTACGCTTTTCTTATCCCTGCCGGAACCCCACCGGGTAAATACGAAATCCGCCTTAAGGTTTACGAACCATTAACGGGAAAATCCCTGGACGCTTTTGATGGTCAGCCTCCCGAGCCCGAACCAGAGTTCTCCCTGGGTTCTGTTATAGTTAAGCCCCCATCTTTAACAGTCCCGGAAAGAAAGCTGGAAATGGCCGTTAGCCTCGGCGAAGAGCTCGGAGGGGAAGTTCGCCTCCTCGGTTACTCCATAAATTCCCGCAATTTATCCACCGGGGATGCCCTTCACCTCTCGCTGTTCTGGCAATCCCTGAAGGACCAGACTACCGATTATGTGGTTTTCGCTCAGCTTCAGGACGATAACAGGCGAATGCTGGCAGGAGCCGAGTCACCGCCTCTCTATCCCACTTCCCTCTGGAGCAAGGGCCTTTTGGTTCGGGATCTTCACACGATTGTGATTCCGGCCACGCTGAAGCCTGGAGTTTACAATCTCGTGGCTGGAATGTATAACCCCGCGGATGGCTCTCGCCTCGTTACCCCCGGTGGGGAAAATCAGGTGCTTATCACGAAGGTCAAAGTCAAGGGCAGACCTCACAGTTTTGAAAAACCATCCCCTGCCTTTAAGGCAGAAGCGACTTTTGGTTCTTTGGCAGAGCTTGAGGGGTATGATCTTGAGGCTTTAGCCCCCGATGGTGCGAGGTTTGTCCCGGAAGAGGGGATTTTAAGAGCAAAAGGGGGATGGGAGGTTCGCCTCACCCTTTACTGGCATCCCATCGGCACTACCGATAAGTTTTATTCTGTCTTCGTGCATCTGGTGGATGAAAGAGGGCAGGATGTAGCCTTTGGAGATGCTCCTCCTGCTGGCGGTCAAAATCCCACTACTTCCTGGATTCCAGGGGAATACATAACGGATCCTCACTCTCTGAAAATACCCGAAGGCCTTCCCCCCGGGACTTATTACCTTCAGGTGGGCTTTTACCTTCCCCCCTATGGCCCGAGGATTCCGTTGAGCGGGGGCGGGGATAGCTTAACCCTGCCTGGGGTAAAATTAATTTTGGAGGGAGAATAAAATGAGGGACTGCGTATTTTGCCGAATTGTCCGGCGGGAAGCGCCGGCTGAAATTGTATACGAGGACGAAAAAGCCATGGCTTTCATGGATATAAACCCGGTCACCCCTGGCCACACTCTCCTGATCCCGAAGGCCCATTTCCGCAACATCTTTGATCTAGATGAAGAGGTGGCATCTCACCTTATGAAGGTGGCGGTGAAGCTCGCTCCCATCCTTCGGGAGGCTATGGAGGCCGACGGCCTCAACATTCTCAACGCCAACGAACCAGCAGCTTTCCAGAGCGTTTTTCATTTCCATTTGCATCTTGTTCCCCGAACCTTCGGGGACGGGATAATGCCTCCCTGGATCCAGAAGCCTGGCAATCCAGCTCAGATAAGAGCCGCTGCCGAGAGGATAAGGAAAGTTGTGGAGGCAAAGAAGGTTTGGTCAGGAAAAGGCGATTAGCAATAGCCGGCCCCTTCGGACTGAGGGCAAAGGGGACTGCAAGAGCACGGATAATACCATTGGCTGCGAGCCTGGAGAGAAAAGGCTTTGAGGTTAAAGTTTTCCTCCCGCCGTGGGATTCGCCCTTTGATTCCGGTAGAGCCGAAGAAATTGGAGGGGTGGAAATCCAGCATCTGACGCTCCCCCGCAGGATTCCTCTGGTCTACCATCTTTCCATAGCCTTAAACCTCACCCGCCACTGTTTAGCCTGGCACCCCGACTTCGTATGGCTTTTCAAGCCCATAGGCTACACAGGCCTGGCAGCGGCTCTCCTCAAGCCTTTTGGGGCCCCGGTGGTGGTGGACGCCGATGATTGGGAGGGCAGGGGTGGATGGAGCGGGAAGAACCCATATCCATGGCTCTGGCGGGCCCTTATTCCCTTTCAGGAAAAGTGGGTTTTATCCCACGCTGATGCTGTAACGGTGGCCAGCCGAACCCTCCAATCCATTGTTTGGAGCATGGGGGTACCACCGATGAGGGTTCTTTACCTGCCCAATGGTGTTGAGCCTCTGCCTCACTTGGGCCCGGGGAGCCGGAAGGCTGTGGGCCTTTACACAAGGTTTGTGGAGTTTGCCCCCGAAGACCTCCTGGAAATCTGGCTCAAAGTCCTGGAAAAGGAGTCGGACACCGAACTCATTATTGTGGGGGAGGGTTTCAAAGGGGAAGAAAGGGACTTTTTGTCTCTGGCCCGGCAAGCGGGCCTTGAGAAGAGTGTAAAAGTAATAGGGTTTATGGATAGAAAGGAAGCCCTGGCTCTGCTGGGAGAATGCAGGCTGGCCATCTGGCCCAGCCGCGATAACCTCATCAATCGAGCCAAGTGCTCAGTCAAGCTGGCTGAGCTGGTAGCCATCGGTCTGCCAGTGGTGGCGGAAGATGTAGGGGAGGTTTCCGCTTATGTCCCCCCCGAACTTCTGGTGGAAAGTGGGCGTTACGGGGAATTTGCGGATAAAGTGGTGATGCTCCTGAGAGATGAAAGCTTAGCTCGGGAATTGGGGCTGAGAGGCCGGGAGAGGATATTAAATCGCTTCTCCTGGGATTTTCTGGCTGAGAAATTCGTCCGGTTTCTGGAGGAAGTGGGATTTGGCTAAAGTGGTGCTCAGGAAAGGAAGGGAAAAATCGCTCCTGCGCAGGCATCCCTGGGTCTTCTCCGGAGCGATAAAAAGGGTTGAAGGGTCATTTCAGGACGGAGACGTGGTGGATGTTGTGGATGCGGGTGGTAAATTTTTAGCCCGGGGTTACCTGAACACCCGCTCCCAAATTGTGGTCCGGGTCCTTACCTGGGAAGAGGAGGAGGTGAATGCTGGCTTCTGGCGAAAAAGGTTGGAGAGGGCCTTTGAAGCCAGGAAAGGCCTTTTCCTCCAGGGTTACAACGAAGCTCTCCGCCTCGTGAACGCCGAATCCGATGGCCTTCCGGGACTTGTGGTAGATAGATACGGCCACTACCTTGTGGTTCAGTTCCTTACCCTGGGAATTGAAAGGTGGAAGGAAACCATTGCCGACCTTCTCTGGGAGCTTTTGGAGCCCGAAGGGATATACGAGCGAAGTGATGTAGAAGTCAGAGAAAAGGAAGGCCTTGAGCTTAAAGCAGGCCTTTTGAGGGGGAAAGAACCTCCGGACCGATTGGAGATCCGGGAAAACGGCCTGAGGTTCTGGGTGGACCTGAAGAGGGGGCATAAAACGGGCTTTTACCTGGATCAGAGGGAAAATCGCTTGAGGTTCAGGGAATTTGCCGAAGGGAAAGAAGTCCTCAATGCCTTTTCCTACACGGGCGGTTTTGGAATTTATGCCCTTGCAGGAGGAGCCCGGCGAGTGGTGCATGTGGATTCTTCGAAAGAGGTGCTGGAGATGGCTAAAGCCAACGTTGAATTAAACGGTTTTCCTGTCAGGGATGAGGATTTTGTGGAAGGAGATGTCTTCAGAGTGCTCAGGGATTGGTGGGGTGAGGGCAAAGCCTTTGACCTTGTAGTGCTGGATCCTCCTAAATTTGCCCACTCTAAGGAGCAAATAGACGACGCCATAAGGGGATACAAGGACATAAACCTCATGGCCATGAGGCTTCTTCGGCCAGGGGGAGTAATTTTTACCTTTTCCTGCTCCGGTCTTGTCTCTCCTGAACTGTTCCAAAAAGCGGTCTTC
>JANXAG010000054.1 GCA_025062375.1 Anaerolineae bacterium
GGCTGTGCCCCCCCCTGTTGACACAAACTTTGAGCCTGGCTGTGGTTTATTTGGGGTGGGTGGGGGGGGCCCACGCCCCCATCCCGGGGATTTGGGGGCGTCCCCCAAAACCTTCTGATAACGATCCCCAGGCTCAAAAACTATCGCCGTTTTGCAGCCTTAATCCCAGCATGTTAAACTATGGTAAATAACCTTTCAGGGAGGACAGCTATGGCCATGAAGATTGACCACATAGCTATTGCAGTCCACAGCCTTGAAGAAGCCCTTAGAGTTTATAGAGACCTTCTTGGCCTTGAGCTGAAGGGTGTGGAGCAGGTGCCTGAACAGGGGGTTCGCATCGCTTTTCTACCAGTGGGGGAAACCCGGCTTGAGCTTTTAGAGCCACTATCTACCGAAAGCCCCGTGGCCAAGTTTCTGGAAAAGCGAGGCGAAGGTATACATCACATCTGTTTTGAAGTGGAAGATCTGGAAAAAACCCTGCAAGATTTAGCCGGTAAAGGGGTCAAACTTATAGATGAACAACCCCGGATAGGGGCTCACGGCCGAAAGATGGCTTTTGTTCACCCCAAGAGCCTTCATGGTGTTCTTTTGGAACTCTACCAAAGGGAGGAAAACCTTGGTTAATTTAGCCCTCACCATTTTAGCCGCTTTTGCCGGGGCTCTCCTTCTCTTTGTCCTCATGGTTATTCTCTACAATTGGTTGCAGAGCAGAAGGCAGGGATACCCCTTTGAGGCTCAGATTGAAGCAGCCCTTCTGCCTCTTATCTTTTACGGGATATGTGCCGCTTACCGCTTGGGGGAAAGAGCCGTGGATGAAGGATATGAGCGCCTTCGCGGGGCCGATAAGAAACTCATAGCGGATTCCATTTATGCCATGCTGCCCGACAAAATCGGAAATTTTGACCTTACCCTGGTGAAAAGCATTATAACCAGGGAAAGGTTTCAACAACTTGTGCAAAACGCTTTTGATACCTTTGACCGTTTTTACGTGGAGCACAAGGCGCACTTTGACAAGCTATTTGAAGAATGGAAGAAAACCCATCAGCCCCGGCGGCTGGAGGAGGCTTCTGCTCAAGCTACCTCTGGCTTTATAAGGCCGTAATTGCCGTCTTTGCGGCGGTAAATGACATTTATCTGACCATCTTCGGCATTTATAAAGATAAAGAAATCGTGGCCTAAGAGTTCCATCTGTTCAATAGCCTCTTCCTCGGACATGGGGGAGATAGGAAAAGTTTTAACCTTTACAATCCTGGGGGTCTCCTCAACTATTTCCTCTGGAATCTCTTCCTGGAAGCGGCCCCGTCCCTTTTCGTACAGCTTACCCTTATAGCGTTCAATCCTGCGGTAAAGTTTATCCACCACCGCATCTACGGCTGCAAAGATATCGGCAGAGGTCTCTTCAGCTCTTATAAAAGCCCTTGAGCTTCGCAAGGTTATCTCAACCCGATGGCTATCTTTGGCGTTTTTTGTGTCGTGTCGGGAAAGCTCCACTTTGGCCTCCAGCAAGTTTGGAAGATAGCGAGGCATTTTCCTGAGTTTCTTTTCCAGGTATTCCTTGAGCCTCTCTGTCACTTCAATGTTCCTGGCGTTTATCCTTATCTCCATATCCATAACTACCTCCTTTCCATCCTTTTTCTAGTTTCCAGAGGCCCCAGATGGATAGAACGATAAGCAGCCCCATAATGGCCCAAGCTTCGTAAAGAGAAGCCTGGGTAATGAAAAGGGCTAAAAGCCCAAGCCCTCCGCTCATAAGATAAATAGCCATAACGGCTTCCCTTTTACTCATCCCCATGGCTACGAGCCTGTGAGAAAGATGATCTTTACCCGGATTGGTAAGCGGGTTCAATCTCCGACGAAGGCGTGACAGCACTACAAGAGTGGTATCAAATATTGGCACCCACAGAATTACCACAGGAACCATCCAGGTGACAGCTGGAATATTTTGGGGGAAACGCAATTTTATGCCCACAGCGGAAAGCACAAAGCCTATGAAGAGGCTTCCTGAATCCCCCATGAATATGGTAGCGGGGTTGAAATTGTAAAAGAGAAAGCCCAGGCAGCCTCCCAGGAGGGCAGCTGCCAGCGCGCCCACAAGAACCTGACCGTTCATTGCCGCCAAGAGGAGAAAGAAAGCCGATGCTATAACCGCCACGCCGCTTGAAAGACCGTCCATATTGTCCAATAAATTCAAAGCATTGGTTATACCCACAACCCAGAGGAGGTGGATCAACAAGTTAAGATAATGATAAGGGAAGAGTTGGACGCTCACCCCCGTCATGTAAAGGAGCAAGGCAGCGATGACCTGAATTGCTAATTTGGCCAGAGGCCTCAGCCCCCATCGGTCATCCCATATACCCATGAAGGAAACGATTGTTGCGCCTAACAGGATACTGAAAAGCTGAGGTATGTAGAAGCGGTTACCGGCGAGGATAATGGCGAGGATGAAAGCCCCATAGATAGCTACCCCTCCGAGTTTGGGCATGGGGTGCGCGTGAACCTTTCTGGAAGATGGGTAATCCATAAAACCGAGCTTCGGCGCAAGCTTGCGGGCAAGGGGAGTTCCCGCAAAGGCTATGAGAAGAGCACTGACGAAAATCAAAAAGTAATTAGTCATCATTTATACCCTTCAGCGGCCAAGGATTATCAGCCAAATTTCCTTCACAGAAGGGCGTTTGCCGTACATTAGAATCCCCACCCTGAACAGCTTCTCACCAAGCCATATAGCTATGAAGAGAGAAAGAACGAGAACTACAAGGCTTCCCGCTATATCTATCCAGGGGACTTGCGCGAGGGGTAATCTGAAAAGCATCATGGTGGGGGCGGTGAGGGGAAAGAAAGACAAAATTCTGGCTATGGTCAAATTAGGGTTGGCTATCAAGAAGCCACTAAGTATATAAGGGGCAGCGGCAAACAGGGCAAAAACCCCGGCCAGCTGGTTGCTTTCCCGCATGGTAGCCCCCAAGGAGCCAGTACCAGCCATGAGGAAGGCATAGAGGCTAAAACCCAAAATGTAATATAAGACGACGAGAGCAAGGGTTGAAACTGGCAGAGAGAAAGCCGAAACTGCAAGCAACAGAACGCTTCCTGTGGTGAATCCCAGGACGGTTAGGATCCAGACCATAACCTGGGTAAGGCCAACAGCTCCAAGGCCTATAACTTTCCCCAGCAATAGTTCCATAGGGGAAACTGAAGAGACGATTATCTCCATCACCCTGTTCTCTTTCTCCTCGGCTATGCTTTGAAGCAAGTAGCCTGAAGATACAAAAATTGTCATAATCAGCATAAGACTGAGGAAGTATGGGACGATGAAAATGAAGACAAAGCTCCAGGGCCCACTTCCCTGTGCTTTACCCCCGTTGCTTAGAATTTCTGGCTGAACTTTTAAGGGGTCTGAAACTCTGCGGCTGATTTCAGGTTCCACCTTTCCCCGGAGGAGATGAAAAATAAAGAAGCTTCTGAACCTCCTTGAATCCTCAACAATGGCTGCTTCAAAACTGCTACCTTTGGTTATAAGTTTCACCGTGCCAGTCTCAATGTAATCCGGTGGGATTACCAGAACTGCGTCCAGTTCATCCCTCTTAAGAGCTTTACGGGCCTCTTCTTCCTCTTTTAATAAAGTAAAACTCTCTTCATACTCAGGGAGAAGGGGGGTAAAGAGGCCGGTTCCATCCACAATCCCGATTTTCCTTGAACCACCCTCAAAGAAGCTCTCCAAGGATCTGCCCACACCTCTGAAAAATTCACCTCCAAAGGCCCCTATGAGCAGACCAATTAGAGCCAGCGCCGGGACAATGGCTGTCATTATTATGAAACCAGGCCTTCTGATGTTTGTTAAAAATTCATGCCGAGCTACTGTCCAGATCTTGGAAAGCTGCACCCTTTCTTCCCTCCCTGACCACTTTAACGAAAATTTCCTCCAGAGACACCGGGGCTACCTCAAAAGCCTCAATCTCAACCCCCGCCTCCAGTAAAGCTTTAAGGACACCCTGTTGAGAAGTCCCCTCGGATAACGTTAACAAAAACGAATCGTTTTTTCTCTCCACGGCTGTTACTCCCGGTATGGAAGGCAGTGGCTGTAGGCTCTTCACCATAATACTGTTGGGGGCAAAGAGCCTCTTTATATCCCGGAGAAAACCGTAGAGAACTTTTTCTCCTCGGTTTATGAGGAGTATGCGATCGCACAAAGCTTCTACGAGGTTCATCTGATGGGAGCTCAAAACAATGGTTTTGCCCTCATCGTGTAATTCCCTGAGAAGTCCCTTTATAAGTTCTACGTTCACCGGATCCAGGCCCTGAAAAGGTTCATCCAGGAATATAAGTTCGGGGTCATGGACTATGGAGGCTATAAATTGGAGCTTCTGTTGCATTCCCTTGCTTAGTTCTTTAACTTTACTGTAAGCCCTGTCCAGAAGGTCAACTTTTTCCAGCAATTTGATGGCTCTTTCCTTAGCCACAGAGCCATGGACCCCCTTAAGCTGGGCAAAATAAACCAGGGTTTCCAGAACCTGAAGGCTTTGGTAAAGCCCTCTTTCTTCAGGTAGATAACCAACTTTCTCTTTAACCTCAGAGGGTTTCCGGCCGAAAAGCTTGACCTCTCCTTCGTCGGGCTTAAATATATCCATGAGGATGCGGATGGTGGTGGTTTTTCCGGCGCCGTTTGGCCCCAGGAGTCCAAAGATTTCCCCTCTGTTCACTTCAAAAGAAAGGCCCTTCACAGCTACAAATTCGCCATATCTTTTGACAAGGTTGCGGACTTCTATTACCATTAAGGCCTCCGTGCCCTCATTATACCGCCCAAGCCAGGAAAATCGCAAGCATCAGTTAAACCCAACGCGCAACTTTCGCAAGACTTCCTCAAGTTCTGGTGGTAAAGGGGCTTTGAAATACATCTCTTCCCGGGTAACAGGGTGTTCAAAAGTAAGGGAGTAAGCGTGAAGGAATGGGCGATGGAGCCCTGGGATTGAAGGGCCACGACCGTAGATTTTGTCTCCTGCAATCGGATAACCTTTATAGGAAAAGTGCACTCTTATCTGATGGGTACGTCCAGTTACCGGATACACTTCAAGGTAAGAGTAGCCGGGGAAACGTTCCAGGACCCTGTATTCAGTTATAGCTTCACGCCCCCCCACCACTACTGCCATTTTCTTCCGGTGCTTCGGGCTCCGGCCAATGGGAGCTTCTATCCTACCTCTGGAAGGATGAATCTCCCCCTTAACCAGGGCCAGATAAATTTTGCGGACCCGGCGTTCTTTAAACAGCTTCTGAAGCTCAAGCTTTGTCCTGTCATCCTTGGCCACCACAATTAATCCCGAAGTGTCCTTATCCAGGCGGTGCACTATTCCTAACCTCGTCCGTTCTTCCATCCCCCTTAGCTCCGGCCAGCGAGCTAATATGGCGTTGACGAGAGTATCAGAAGTATGGCCAGGGGCAGGATGCACAACTAAACCGGCTGGCTTGTTGATAACGATAAACCAGCGGTCTTCGTATACTACATCCAGAGGGATAGGGAAAGGTTCAGGTTCCAGAGGGGGAGGGGGTGGAATCGTTACTGTTATATGCTCTCCTCCTTTGAGCTTATAGCCAGGCTTGGCTGGAATTCCATTTACCAGGATAAAGCCCTCACGGATTAGCTGCTGTAAGGCAGAGCGAGAGAAGTCCTTCAGTTTTTCTGCCAGGAATTTATCAAGCCTTATGGACCTCGCTTCCGCTATAAGTTCTACCTTCATTTCAAGAGAGAAGGCCCTCGGGGAGCTTTACCACCATTTTCCCCTCTTCAAGGTCTATCCTGATTATTACATCATCCAGGGCTGGGATCAACACCTCCCTTTCATGACCTCCCACCACGTAAACGTCGTTAGCGCCGGTGTAGATTATTTCCTTCACTCGGCCAAGGTAGAGGCCTTCTTCTGTCCAGACTTCAAGGCCGATTATCTCAAACTCGTAATATTCCCCCTCCGCAAGGGGCATGAGTTCTTCCAGAGGAACTGTGAGAATTTGTCCCTTGAGGGCTGAGGCCTCAGCTCGGCTTTCGCATCCCTCCAGTTGGAGTACTGCATGGCTTTTAAAAATCTTTACTTTCTTTACCCTCAGCGGCCGGGCTGTTTGACCGAGATAAACTCTTTCCAGAAGATAAAAACGTTCGGGGAAATCCGTGAGTATTTCTACCTTGACTTCGCCTCTATCTCCCCAGGGCTCTAATATTTTCCCTATCGCTACGAATTTCGGGTAGCCTTCTTTAAATTTAACCTTTCGGCCCGGGTGGGGATGCTTTGACTTCTTCCCCATAGATTTAACGATAGCTCCTGCATCCGGACTTGCCAGAAGGAGGTTAAAGGTAAGAGTCCGGATGAGGCCACGGTGAGGAGCGATTACACAAGCTCAAGCACAACTCTTTTTCCCTGGCGGACAGCCATGACCCGCAAGATGGTGCGCATGGAGTTGATGATTCTCCCGTTGCGGCCGATTATACGCCCCACATCCTCAGGGGCAACGTGGAGCTCAAGGATGGTGGAGTTAGGTCCGGAAACCTCCTCCACACGGACTTTAGAAGGCTCATCCACGATGGCCTTGGCGATGTATTCCACAAGCTCACGCATGGAGATGTCCTGTGTTGATCTTTCCGCTGCCATGGTAGAACCCCCTCCTGACGTGCTTAAGGATTTTGACCCCACCCGGGACCGACAGGTCTATTTACGTTCTTGACTGCCGGAATTTTTCCATGATTCCAGCTTTCTCAAAGAGCTTAAGAACAGCTTCGGTGGGCTGTGCCCCAACCCCAAGCCAGTACAGAGCTCTTTCTTCGTTGATCTGGATTGTATCTGGCTCGGTGCGGGGGTTATAGAAACCAATACTTTCAATGTATTTGCCATCCCTTGGCGCTCTGGAATCGCATACCACGATTCTATAACTGGGTTGCTTCTTCATCCCCATTCTTCTGAGCCTTATCTTTACCAAAGCGTTACCTCCTTTACGACAGGAATCTTAAGAGGCCTGGAAGCCGGCCTTTTTTCATTTCCTTCATCATCCTTTGAACCTGACGGAATTGGACCAGCAACTCGTTAACTTCCTGAACAGTAGTACCAGACCCTCTGGCTATACGCCTTTTACGACTGGCGTTTATGATTTCAGGGCGGCGGCGTTCCTCTGGTGTCATGGAATTTATGATGGCTTCTACTCGTTTAAGCTGACGGTCGGTAAGTTCAAGGGGGAGTTCTCTCGTTAGGCTGGAAAAGCCTGGAATGAGTTCCAAAAGCTGGCTAAGAGGCCCAAGCTTCTTGAGCTCCTTTATTTGCGTGAGGAAATCTTCCAGTGTGAACTCGCCCTGAAGGAGCTTCTCAGTTGCTTTCAGTGCTTTCTCCTGATCAATAACTTCCTGAGCTTTTTCTATAAGGGTTAAAACATCGCCCATGCCCAAAATACGGGAAGCAAGTCTGTCGGGGTGAAACTCCTCCAAAGCATGGAGCTTTTCACCGACTCCAATAAACTTTATTGGGACACCGGTTACCGCCCTTATGGAGATAGCTGCACCACCGCGGGCATCTCCATCCATCTTGGTTAGGATAAGACCCGTAAGGCCAACCCGATGGTGGAATTCCTGAGCTACTTTTACTGCGTCCTGACCTGTCATAGCATCGGCCACTAAGATAACTTCAGCCGGCGATGTCGCTTTCTTTATTTCTTCCAGCTCTCGCATGAGCTCTTCGTTTATGTGAAGGCGGCCGGCGGTGTCCAGGATCACTACTGTATGAAGGTCTGCTCGCGCTTTTTTCAGAGCATTAACGCATATTTGAGGTGATGGAATTGAAGCTTCTTCTTTGTATACTGGAATATCCAACTGACGTCCCAGAACTTCCAGCTGAGCAATAGCTGCTGGACGTCTGGTATCGGCTGCGACCAAGAGGGGAAAATGGCCTTCTTTCTTTAATTTGAGGGCCAGCTTAGCGGCGGTGGTGGTTTTACCGCAGCCCTGCAAACCTACCAGCATTATAACGTGAGGTGGCTGCCCTGTTAAACTGAGCTTACCCCCTTCTCCAAGGACTTTGACCAATTCCTCATAAACTATCTTTATCACCTGTTGAGCCGGGGTAAGGCTTTTCATTACCTCAGCTCCCACAGCCCTTTCCCTTACCCTGGCTAAAAAGTCCTTAACCACTTGATAGTGGACATCCGCCTCCAGCAAGGCAAGACGCACCTCTTTGAGAGCGGAGTCCACATCCGCCTCGGTAAGGTAACCCTTTCGAGCCAGCCTCTGAAAAATACTCTGCAGCTTCTGAGTTAAAGCTTCAAACATCTGGCCTCTAATTCCCCTTATTAGTGATTAAAAATTTTACTCACGAGAGGCAAGTTGGTCAAGTTTGCGTGTTCCGTCACATAAGATTTTACTGACCTTTACTGGAGCACAAGCGGGAAAATTCTGGGGGTCCAGGGGGCGAAAGCTCCTTTGCCGGTGGAACTCTCGTCCCTGAACCTTTGTGCTCACCGCTTACCGGAGTATACTTATAAAAAAGGCTCCTTCAAGGAGGAAAAGCGTGCTCCGAATCCTTATAGCCGATGATGAATCCATCATAAGGCTTGGCTTAAAGAAAATCTTAGAAGAAGCCGGCCATAAGGTTGTGGCCTCCGCCCCCAACGGCAAAAAGGCCTTGGAATTAGCTCGTTGCACCTCTCCCGATTTGGCTATACTTGATATAAAAATGCCAGAAATGGATGGTCTGGAAGTGGCCGATGTCCTCCGTAAGGAGAACCCCATACCAGTAATAATCCTTACAGCCTACGGAGATAAGGAGCTAGTGGAAAGGGCACGTGAGGCAGAAGCCATGGCTTACCTTGTAAAGCCAGTGAAAGAGGCGGAGCTACTGGCAGCCCTGGAGATCGCAGTAAAACGCTTCGAGGAATGGGATAAGCTCCGCAGAGAGAAGGAAAACCTGGAGGAAGCTTTCAAAACCAGGGAATTGGTGGAGGAAGCCAAGCGCATCCTCATGAAGGAAAAAGGGATGAAGGAATCCGAAGCTTACCTCTTTATCCACCGCTTGAGCCGTGATTCTCGCCGTCCCATGAAAGAAATTGCTCAGGAGATAATTGAACGCTATGGCCATTAGTTTCTATGTCCACATCCCGTTTTGCCGCAGGAAATGCCACTACTGTGATTTTAATTCATACGCTGGCCTTGAGCATTTGTTCCAGCCTTACATCGAAGCGCTGTCCAGGGAGATATCCCTTCTGGCTCAAATTTCGGAACCCGAAGCAGGTGAAAGCCTTTATCTGGGGGGCGGAACTCCTTCCCTTCTCCCGCCAGAACTTGTCGGAATTGTGGTAGAAAGCCTCAAGGAAAAATTCGGGCTTCTTCCGGAAGCCGAGATAACCCTTGAAGCTAACCCGGGCACTGTGGGTAAATCCTCTCTTGAGACCTTTTTAAAGGTGGGGATAAACCGCCTGAGCCTGGGCGCTCAGAGCTTTCATCAAGAT
>JANXAG010000055.1 GCA_025062375.1 Anaerolineae bacterium
CTGGCCGGACTGGCGGATTGGTGGGGACAGTGGCGCGAATCACGGAGGAATTGACCCGTGGAACGAATCCTTGACGTGGGATGTGGAAAAGCCAAACAGCCAGGAGCAA
Organism: Anaerolineae bacterium; assembly: GCA_025062375.1. NCBI lineage: Bacteria > Bacillati > Chloroflexota > Anaerolineae > Anaerolineae bacterium. The sequence continues at coordinate 110 of JANXAG010000055.1, forward strand.
TCGGCCTGGATATCAATCCTCTTTCTGATGCCGATGTGATCGCCGATTTGAATCATTGCCCCTGGCCTTTCGCTAGCAATAGTTTTGACCGCATCCTTTGTCGCCATATTGTAGAGCACGTGGCGGACTTGGTGGGGTTTATGGAAGAAATCCATCGCGTGGCTCGGCCGGGGGCTTTGGTGGAAATCATCACTCCCCACTTTTCCAACCGATACAGTTTCACCGATCCGACCCACCTGCGTCATTTGGGCTGGCACTCGTTTGATTACTTCGCCGGTGGAAAAACGGTTTCCCGCCCGAACTTGCTTCAAAGGTGGCTGGAAACCCAGCATCCCATCCCAGGCTTTTACACTGCAGCCCGTTTCCGAATTAGAAACCGCTATCTCTATTTCTCCCGCCCATACCGCTGGGCAGGGATCGGATGGATAGCGAACCGTTTCCCAGATTTTTATGAACTGTATTTGGCTTTCATTTTCCCAGCCCGGGACCTCTATGTAACTCTGGAGGTCGTTAAATAAATGCGGGTGGCGGTGGTTGGACGCACCTATGCTCTGGAGATCAATCGGGCCAAATGGAACTACCTTCCTGATGAAGTGAGCCTGTTCCTCTTAACTCCAGAGAAGATTCGTCACACTCTGAAGGTCTATCCCGCTGAGCTCTCTGCCCGCTGGCCTCACTTTCTTATAAAGGCCTGGGGCACGAACCGACTTTCCGGTTTCGCTTTTCATCCCCTGAAACTGTGGTCCCTTTTGCATTCTCTAAAGCCAGACCTTATTCAGGTGGATGAAGAGCCTTCATCGCTGGCTTTGCTGGAAGTTATGTGGCTCAAGCCCCGGATAAAGTGTCCGGTGCTCTTTTTCACCTGGGAGAATCTTCCCATCCAGTATCGCTGGCCTTTCTCCGCAATCCGCCGCTTCAATCTGCGCCGGGCCGATGGGGCGATAGCGGGAACCCGAGAAGCCAGCCAGCGGTTGCGCGAGGCCGGCTTTTCGGGGCCGATAGCGGTGATTCCGCAACTGGGCGTGGATCCGGAACGCTTCTTCCCTCACCGCAACGATTCCTTTCGTCGGAAACTGGGCCTGGATACCTTCACGATCGGCTACCTTGGCCGTCTGATTCCGGAGAAGGGCCTTTGGGTGTTGTTGGATGCGTTATCATCTTTAAAGGGAGATTGGCGATGCCTTCTGGTAGGCGAAGGCCCGATTCGGGAGGAATGGCTGCATCAGGCCCAGAGGCGAGGCATCGGAGAGCGAGTTTTCTGGATCCCCACCGTCCCTCATACAGAAGTGCCCGAATACCTCAACGCAATGGACGTGCTGGTGCTTCCCTCACAGACCACTGCCCGCTGGAAGGAACAATTTGGGCATGTGCTAATTGAGGCGATGGCCTGTGGAGTGCCCGTTATTGGTTCCGATTCCGGAGCTATCCCGGAAGTGATCGGAGACGCCGGACTGATTGTGCCCGAAGGGGACTCTCTCGCTCTCGCCCAAGCCATAGATTTCTTGCGGTCGTCCGCACTCCAGAGGGCGATTTTGGGCCGGAAAGGCCGAGAGCGGGTGCTGGCCCTTTATACCAATGAGCGAATTTGCTACCAGACCTTCCGTTTCTGGCAGGAAGTGTTGGATGCGCGTGCATCTCTTTGCCGATAGTCCTTGGGAAAACTGGCCCAGTATGGACCGCTATGCCCGGTCCCTGTTCAGAGCCTTGAAGGAGGTGGCTCCTGGGGTAGACTTCCGCCTGTTGGTGCCACCGGATCCACCTTCTGGCCTGCGCGGGCGGTTTTTCGTCCTGTGGCGAATGCTGGCCTATCCCCTGTGGGCCCGCCGTTATTCGGTGGCGGATGTGTATCACATCCTGGACCACTCCTACGGCCATCTCCTCTTCGCGCTGGACGGAAGCCGCACAATCGTGACGGTTCACGACATCGCTCCTCTTTTCTTTCCCGGCCGTCGCTGGGGATTGAGCCAGATAGCATGGGAGACCGCTTGGAAAGGCTGTCGGCAGGCGAGATGGCTGGTGGCAGTTTCAGAATTTACCAGGCGGGAGTTAATGGCGCGCATCAATGGAAGCCCTGATAAAATTATAACCATCTACAATGGAGTAGAGGCTCATTTTCGTCCGCTATCTGAAGGCGAAAGGGCTCTTTGGCGAGAAAAGTGGAAACTTGGCAATAGGAAGCTCATTCTCCATGTGGGCCACTGCCAGCCCCGCAAAAACCTGGAAGGACTGCTGGCAGCTTTGGCTCTATTAGCCAATAGGAAAACGGACTTTCTGTTTATCCAAACGGGGGGGGCTTTCTCACCCGCTCAGCAAAGGCTCATAGATGGCCTGGGCTTGAAAGACAGGGTTTTTCAGATAAAGCGGATATCCGAGGAAGAATTGATCGGTCTGTACAATTCAGCCGATGTGGTGGTTCTACCGTCCCTGTATGAGGGCTTTGGCCTTCCGGCCCTGGAGGCTATGGCCTGCGGCACGCCGGTGGTGGCTTCCAGCGTTGCTTCCCTTCCAGAAGTTGTGGGAGATGCAGGCCTTTTGGTGGACCCCCGGGATCCTCAGGCCATTGCCGACGCTATTGACCGCGTGCTTTCGGACCCGGCGCTGGCTGAAGAATTGCGCCGGCGAGGGCTGGAACGGGCCAAAGGTTTTACCTGGGAGAAAACGGCAAGGGAGGCAATGGCTGTTTACCTGCGAATCTTGGAGGGAAACCTGTGAGTAAAGTTCCGGTCTGGATGCGCTTATTGCGCCTGTATTCGTTGCATGCTCCCTTTCAACGAGGCACTTATCGGATTGCCCTCTGGCTTTACCACTACCTGCGGGTTCCTGATGTAGAAGTTGAAACCACTCTGGACCGAACCTTGTATGTAACTCTTCGTCTGCCGATTTGGGTGGATTACAACATCTATTGCCTGGGCCTTTATGAAGCACCTCTGGCCCGCTTCTTTATCCGCTCCCTCCGCCCTGATGCCTGGGTGCTGGATATAGGAGCATACATTGGTCAGTATACTTTGCTGGCCGCTAAATACGCACTGTATGGGCAAGTCATCGCTTTTGAGCCTCATCCCGAATCTTTCGCTCGCCTTCAGGCCCACGTGGCCCGCAACCATCTGAGCAACGTTCTTGCATTTCAGGAGGCTGTGGGTGAGGGAAAAGGAATGCTCCCCTTGGTTCTTTCGGGACAGGCCTCCGATAGCGCCTTGTGTCCGCAGAGCCAGGCTGGTATGCGCAGTGCGGATGCTATTGAGGTCAAAGTCACAAGCCTGGATGAGTTCGTCCAGGAACAGGGATTGCCCAGAGTTGACCTGGTGAAGATAGATGTTGAAGGCGCAGAAGGAAAAGTCCTGAGGGGCGCAGAGCGTATCCTGAAGGAGTTTTGTCCCCTTCTGATTGTGGAGATAGACCGCTCGCGAGAAGCCGTTTGGGGGGATTGTCCGGAATCCATCGTGGCCATGCTGGAAAAATATGGCTATGCCCTTTACATTTTGAAAGGCTGGCATATCCGACCGTTTTCTCGTCCTGTGGATTATGCCAACCTGATCGCTATTCCGCGCAGAGGGCTCTGAAATGGTTCAGCGTGTTCTCTCTGTTGTTCGGCATGTCCTTCCTCACGGGCTAAAACAGGCTCTGAAAGGGTGGGTGGTATTGAGGTTAATAGATGATCTCGTCTGGGAATTGCCCCCTCCCCTTTCGGGCCTCAAGATGAAAGGGCCCGGCGTTTTTGGCACTTACGTGGAAAAACCATACGAACCAGAAGCGTGCCAGATTCTGATGAGCCTGATTTGCCCGGGGTGGAAGTGCGTGGACGTTGGGGCCCACCTCGGGTATTTTACCCTGCTGTTGGCCCATCTGGTTGGAGACACAGGGCATGTCTTCGCCTTTGAGGCCTTGCCCGAGAATGCCCGCTGGCTGAGGGAGAACATCGCCCTTAACGGCTTCACCCTGCGGGTGACTGTAGAGAATGTAGCTGTCAGCGATGGAAAACAGCCCTTTGTGCGCTTGAACGCTCCCCTTTACTACACCAGCGAATGGAGCATCGTCAGGCCCAGTCCGATCCACCGCTCTATTGAGGCGCGGGCTATTTGCCTGGATGCTTACTTCGTCCAGGGCCCAGGGTTGGATTTCATCAAAATAGACATAGAGGGCGCAGAGTTTATGGCCCTTCAGGGAAGTCAGACAATCCTCCTTCGGGATCGTCCCTTTTTGCTGATAGAATTACATGGCGACGAAGGCCAAAGGGCTGCCCATTTCCTTTTAGAGATGGGTTATCGGATAGAAGACCTGAAGGGGCAGGTCTTTTCCGGTTCTCCTTTTCCCAGCCACATTTTTGCCCGACCGAAGGAGAAGTGAATGTGTTACATCGCGAGCCCTTATTGTTTACAGGATCGCTTCAACGACGGTCCGGTCGGCCTGGCTATGGACCCCTGGCGATCATTGACCCTAAACCAGGCGAACAAGTCTATCTTCAACAGGAGCTGGATCTCTGCCGTTTCAAGGAACTCCGATCGTTTATACCCACGTATTTCTGGTGGGAGGATTATGGCTGAACCAGTACTTTTCATCGATCATGCTCCCGCTTTAGGGGGAGCTGAAAAGATCCTGCTTTTGCTCCTCAAATATCTGGACCGAAACCGTTGGCAACCTCATCTGGCCTGCACTGGCGGTCCTCTGGCGGAAGAAGCCGCTCTGCTAAATGTCCCGGTCCACTGCCTGCCGATGCCACGCCTTCGCCGCTCCCTCCGTGCACCTTTAGATGGGCTTTCCACTGCCTGGCTCATCGCCCGCCTGGCCCGAAAGATCGGGGCAGCGTTGCTGGTCGCGACCACAATCCGGGCGGCTCTTTTCGGGGCTCTCGCCGCGTGCTTTTCCCGTATACCCTTCGTCTGGTATATGCACGACTTCTGGCTTTCCGAGTCTCGTCCCCGTCGCCTCTGGGCTGATCGCACAGGCAAATGGCTTTTTTGCACAATTGCTGTCCAGGTTATCGCCAACTCCCATGCTACAGCGGACCATCTGCCCTGTCGGAACAAGGTGACCGTTGTCCACAACGGCATTGAGGTTGATGAATATGACCCAACAATGAATGGAAGACCATTCCGGAGGAAATACGGTCTTCCCGAAGAAGGACTTGTGGTGGGCATGGTAGGCCGTCTTCGCCCCTGGAAAGGGCAGGATCGTTTCCTGCGGATAATGGCACGGATACGGAAAATGATGCCAGACGTGCGGGGGCTGGTAGTGGGAGGCACACCTTTCAAAGTGGACGACGACTACCCTCAGCAGCTTTATCGCTTGGCTGCTGAGTTAGGGTTAAGCCAGCACGTGATCTTTACCAGTCACCTGGACGACGTCCGACCGGCTCTGGCAGCAATGGATGTTTTTGTGCATCCAGGTGATCCTGAACCTTTTGGCCTGGTCAACATAGAAGCGATGGCCATGGGCAAACCGGTTGTCGCTTTCGCGCATGGCGCTCTTCCAGAAATCGTCGTCCATGAAAAGACGGGTTGGCTGGTCCCTCCGGGGGATGAAGAGGCGATGGCAAAAGCAATCCAGGCCCTCTTGCAGAACCCTCTCCAGCGGTCTGCCCTTGGTAGCGCTGGGCGGAAAAGAGTGCAAGAGCATTTTACAGCCCACAAAATGGTCAGCTATGTCCACCACATATTTGAGAGGGTCATCCGATGAACCTCTGCCTGGACCTTTCCCCCGTCGTTCATCAAAAAGCCGGGCTGGCCTCTTATGCCCGGGAACTGGCCATAAAACTGGTGGAGATGGAGACGGGCATTTCCTGGAGCGTGTTCCATTACGACCGTCACCCACCAGCTTCTTTACCTTCTCCGTTGAACATCCTGCCCCGCCGCGTTGTTCCCTGGGGCGCCTATCGCTGGCGTTCAACCGCAGCTTTATGTCACTTCCTGGGCCTGAATATGGACAGTCTATTCCGGGGAGTGGACCTTTTCCACGCCACCGAGCATCTATTGCCTCGCTTTTCCCGCATCAAAACCGTCTTTACTCTCCACGACCTTATTTTCCTTTTTCACCCTGAGACCCACAAGCCTATGAACCGCTGGTTTCTCACCCTGATGATGCCCCGCTTTCTGCGGGCGGCGGATGCGGTGATCACTGTTTCTGAGTGCACCAAAAAAGATGCAATGCGTTTCTATAACATCCCTGAAGAGAAGATTACGGTCATCTACGAAGGAGTAAGTCCCCGTTTCCACCCCGTCAGCTCTGAAATAGTGGGGGCTGTGCGGCTTAAGTATGGCCTTCCGGAGCGCTTTATCCTCTACGTTGGCACCATTGAACCCCGCAAGAATCTCATCGCTCTCCTTGAGGCCTTGCACTATCTCCTCACCACTTACCATCTTCAACTGGTCATCGTCGGCAAAAAGGGCTGGCTCTACGAGGGCTTCTTCCGCCGCCTGCGGGAACTGGGGCTGGAAGAGCGCGTCCATTTTACCGGCTATGTCCCTGACGAAGACCTTCCCGCCCTTTATAGCGCGGCCGACCTCTTTGTCTTTCCCTCTCTCTACGAGGGCTTTGGCCTGCCGGTGCTGGAAGCGATGGCCTGCGGGGTGCCTGTGATATGCTCCAACACCTCCAGCCTGCCCGAGGTGGCAGGAGATGCTGCGCTGCTGGTGGACCCCACAGATGTGCAGGCCCTGGCAAAAGCAATAGAGCGAGCCCTGACCGATGAGACCCTCCGGGCAATGTTGCGAGCCAAGGGGCTGGAACGAGCTCGAATGTTCACCTGGGAGAAAACTGCGCAGAAGACGCTGGAAGTGTACCGGCGGGTGCTGGGGAACTGCAGAACGATAACGCCATCGGGGAATTATGATAATTCGGCTGGAGGAAACCTGGCATCAGGTTTTGAAAGGGGTGGACTGATCAGTTGCTTTCGCGAACTATGTTTTCCCCGGAGTGGGCAATTCCAAGTTATCTTAATCCTTGATCGCTACTTTGCATCGGGTGAAGCATTATGATACCAGCCCGTAAGCCACAACTGCTAACCCTTTTAGTCTCTCTTAAGCGCAAACTGTGGAAAAGATGGGCATCAACGCTGGTGGTCCTTGCTTTTTTGACGGTAGAGATAGGCTGGGCTGCTGTTGTGGTAATGGCTAACAAGGGCACAGATTTTTATCTTTACTATCTGGCCGCGGAAGCGCTGAAACGAGGGCTGGATATTTATGGCCTGGATAACACCGCGTGGCAACAATTAGCAATTGAGGTAGGTGTGCCCCATTACGCCCCTCCGTATCGCTATCCACCCTTGATCGCCACTATGATTGAGCCCCTAACCCTTTTGCCACCGCGACACGCCTTTGCTGTGTGGTGTGGCGCAAACGCGCTTTTATTACTGGCTACAGCATTTTTGCTTTCGCGCTGGATCGCTGGCCAATGGGTAGCCCCATGGATATTTATCGGCCTGGCAGGGTATGTACCGGTGTTAACTACAGTCTACGCCGGGCAGGTGAACCTTTTTGTGTTTCTGTCGGTGGTTGCTTACCTTTTCGCTTTCACTCGGGGCCGCCTGGCTGGCGCTGGCCTGGCTTTGGCCACAGGAATTATGTTAAAGCCAATCCCGGCCCCTCTGGCTTTGCACGCTGCCTGGAAGTTTCAGGCCCGCATTGTCCTCTGGCTGTTCATCGGCCTTGTTCTTCTCGGGCTCATCACTATACCGTTTATCGGTCTGAAACCTATCAGACTTACGCTCGTCTCTTCCTCCCCCTCGCCAATCTGACACAGGCAGGGGAGCCTGTTGTATATCCACCCAACCAGGGATTAAGCGGCTTTTTCGGACGGTTGTTGACCCATCACGAGTTTGGGAGCGCCTTAACTCACAAACCGGCACTGGCAAAAACGCTGACGCTGAGCGTCTCTGCCGTTCTGGTTCTGGTTACCGCAGTGCTGTGCTGGCCGGGGAAGTTTTCCAAGGATTTATTTCTTCTGGAAGCGGGGCTTGTGATGGTTACCACCCACTTAATTGCACCCGTTAGCTGGTTCCATCATATGGCTCTGGCCTTCGTGGCCTTGCTCGTGGCCTGGCAATTCGCCTCTGGCTGGGAACGGGTGTTCATTCTTCTCGCTTATGCCCTGATGAATTTGCAGGGCCTGTTCTGGCACCAGTTGGTTGGGTATACTCTTTTGCTCTCCCTTGGAACTTATGGATTGCTGATTCTGTGGGGAGTACTGGCATGGCAGATTGTAAAGCGCGGGCGACAACTTCATCGAAGGGGAGAAAACGAAAAGGCGGCGCACCCCAGGGGATACGCCGCCTCAAAGCCGAAGCAGGCTCGCTATCGCTTTACCTGACCTATGGTCTATAGTTCTTCATCACCAGCGGGAGGTAAATCTGGAGCGGGTTCACAAACGTTAACGCCACACCTTCCACCCGCTGGCGGCTGATGGCACCACTGACACTAACCACGTTCTCCACCCAGCCCCGGCCACTGGAGGCCCGCACCTGGAAGGTCATGGTCACCGTTTCGCCACCGCTCACCCAGTCGGTCCACCGAGCTTCCCGGGCGATAATATCCAGGAAGAGGGTGCCCTTGGTGGCTCGCTGGGAGCCAGGCACAAACTCCACCATCGGGGGCAGCGGGTCACGGAGGGCAACATACTCAGGATAGGTGCCCAGGTTGCGGAGGGTAATGGTGTAGGTGAAAATGTCGCCTTCCCGGACCCACCCAGCGCTGGCAAATTTATCCACGCTAAGGAGCACATTCACCGTGGGCGTGATAATACGAACGGTAACCGGGATTTCCAAGGCGGTGGGTGCGAAGACTGGACCAATGTAGAGCAGGCCCTCCCAGGTAGTGCCGGGCACCGCCGTCTTGGTGAAGGATACGGTGAAGGTGACCGGCGTATTGGCATTGATAGTCCCGATGGGCACGCCGCTCACCACCAGGTCCGTGCCCTGGATCACCCGCAGGTCCAAGTTGAAGGTGCCGGGCGTGCCAGACCAGTTGTCCACGCAGACCAAGTAATAACCATCCGGCGGGCGTTTCACCCGCACCTGCTCCCAAGCCAGAGGCGTGGTGGAGGAAGCGCTCACCGGCCCGTAAAGGTAGAGATCGATATCGGCAATGTTCTCGCTCCAGGCAGTAGCTTCAATCAGCCCACCATTAGATACATAGAAGCTGTAAGACCAATCGCACACGTCCACCGC
>JANXAG010000056.1:0-5125 GCA_025062375.1 Anaerolineae bacterium
CGAAGGTTGGCTGATCGCTCCCTTTTTAAGGTTTCTGGGGATGAGTTTGACAAATGTGGAGACCGTGATATAATAAATCATGAAGTTTTCTGGGCCTCCGTAGCTCAAGCTGGTAGAGCAGCGGACTCTTAATCCGCGGGCTGCAGGTTCGAGTCCTGCCGGAGGCATAAAATTTAAAAGCCAAAAAGCTGTGAACGGGTGGAGTAGGCGCCAGAGCGGGGTTTCAGAGAGCTGGGGTAAGGTGAGAGCCCAGCACCTTCGCCGGCGTTGAATGGGCCCGGGAGCTGCGAGGAGGAACAGGAAAGCCCTAAGCTTTCCTTAGTATGCCGAGCCGGAGACGCCACCGTTATCAGGGCTGAGGGCATCTGGCTTGAAGCCACGTGCCCGCGAAAGAGAGGGGTTAGTTTCAACTAACCCAATCGGGGTGGCACCGCGGAAAACCCGTCCCGGAAGGGACGGGTTTTTTGTTTTATACCCAAAAAAGGAGGAAGAAAAATGGAAAGGTTCAAGTTTAATTTGGACGAAAATCAATTGCCACAAGCCTGGTATAACATCATACCCGACCTCCCGGTACCCCTGCCGCCGGTAATCCATCCGGCTACTAAACAGCCTGTAAAGCCCGACGATCTGGCACCTATATTCCCCATGGCCCTGATACAGCAAGAAGTAAGCCCCGAAAGATTCATTGAGATTCCGGAGCCGGTGCAGAGGGTCTATAAAATGTGGAGGCCAACACCCCTCTACAGGGCCCGCAGGCTGGAAAAAGCCCTGGATACCCCAGCCCACATTTACTACAAATACGAAGGTGGAAGCCCCCCAGGAAGCCACAAGCCTAACACGGCTGTCGCCCAGGCCTACTACAACAAGGCCGAAGGGGTAAAAAGGCTCACCACTGAAACCGGAGCTGGCCAGTGGGGAAGTGCCCTGGCCTTCGGATGCAAGCTCTTCGGCCTGGAATGCAAAGTTTACATGGTCAAAATAAGCTATCAGCAGAAGCCTTACCGCCGCATTTTGATGGAAACCTGGGGGGCTAATGTTGTCCCCAGCCCAAGCCCTGATACCCATGCTGGACGCCAGATCCTGGCCCAGGACCCCAGTTCCCCAGGTTCCCTCGGAATAGCCATAAGCGAGGCCGTAGAAGATGCAGCCACCAGAGACGATACCAAGTATTCCCTGGGCAGCGTGCTGAACCATGTCCTCCTGCATCAGACTATAGTCGGCGAAGAAGCTTTGCTCCAGATGGAGATGGCCGGCGAATTCCCCGATGTTGTAATCGGATGCGTGGGCGGGGGTTCTAACTTCGCAGGCCTGGCTTTCCCATTCCTCCGGGAAAGATTAAAACACAACCTCAAAACCCGCTTCCTGGCCGTTGAACCTACTGCTTGCCCCTCCTTAACCAAGGGAATTTACACCTACGATTTCGGCGATACCGCTGGAACCACCCCCCTCCTCAAGATGTACACGCTGGGCCATAAGTTTGTGCCTCCTGGAATCCACGCCGGAGGCCTCCGCTACCATGGCATGGCTCCCATCATTTGCGCTCTATACAATGGTGGTTACATTGAAGCCGTAGCCTATCCTCAAAATGCAGTCTTTGAAGCTGCCGTCCAGTTCGCCAGAGCTGAGGGTTTCCTCCCAGCCCCCGAAACCGCTCACGCTGTCAGAGCAGCGATAGATGAAGCTATAAAGGCCAAGGAAGCCGGTGAAACCAGAGTAATCCTCTTCAATTTCTCAGGCCACGGCCACTTTGACCTCGCTGCCTACGAAGAATACCTGAGCGGCAGGCTTCCGGACTTTGAATATCCGGCCGAAAAGGTGAAAGAAGCCCTGGAATATTTGCCCATGGTGGGGAGGGAAGATGTCAGAATTTAACCTGCGCATACCAGGACCTGTCCCGCTTCCTCCAGAGGTCAAGGAAGCCCTGGCTGAGGATATGATAGACCACCGGGGCCCTGAATTCGCCGCCCTCTTCGAAGAGATCACCAGAGGGCTTAAGTACGTGTTTCAAACTCACCATGATGTCCTTATCCTCACAGCTTCGGGAACCGGAGGGCTTGAAGCGGCTCTGGTGAATGTCCTCTCACCGGGGGAGAGGGTTTTAGTCGTAGTAAACGGGTTCTTCGGAGAACGCTGGTTTGAAATGGCCCGGGCTTTTGGTCTGGAGGCCATCCCCCTGCACTTCCCTCCAGGCTCAGGAGCAGATCCGGAAGAAATCAGAAAGGCACTGCTGAAAGCCTATCCCTGCAAAGCTCTCCTGATTATCCACAACGAAACTTCTACCGGTGTAACCAACGACCTCAAAGCCATAGCCGAAGCAGCGCAATCTGTGGAAGACCCTCCTCTAATTCTGGTGGACGCCGTAAGCTCCCTGGGAGCTATAGACCTGCGCCCGGATGAGTGGGGATGCGATGTGGTAGTAACGGCTTCCCAAAAGGCCCTGATGGCACCTCCGGGCCTGAGCCTTATCAGCGTAAGCCCGAGAGCCTGGGAGAACTCTGAGAAGGCTTCCCTCCCCCGGTTCTACTGGGATTTCCGCAAGTTCAGAGAATACGCATCCCACCATCAAACCCCCTTTACCCCCGCCCTGAGCGCGCTCTTCGGCCTGAGAGAGTCTCTCAAGCTTATCCAGGAAGAGGGCCTGGAAAAGGTCTTTGCCCGCCACCGGTCAATAGCTGAATTCACCCGCCAGGGCATAAAATCCCTCGGCCTGAGCCTCTTCCCCGATGAAAGGTGGGCCTCAAACACGGTAACAGCCGTCCGGGTCCCTGAAGGCCTGAAAGCCGAAGAGATTATCAGACACCTGCGGGAGGAACACGCCATCGTGGTAGCCGGAGGCCAGGGGGAACTTAAAGGTAAAATCCTCCGCATTGCCCACATTGGCCGGGTTTCCCCCGAGGAAATGGCTCAGGTTATTGAAGCTCTGGGGAAAGTGCTGAAATGTTCAGGGTGCTCGTAACAGAGCCTATTGCCGAAGAAGGAATCGCCCTTCTACAAAAGAGATGCAGGGTGGAATGCAAACCCCTGCTTTCGCCTCGTGACCTGGCCGAAGCCATTGGCCTGTATGAAGCCCTCATCGTGAGGAGCAGAACCAGGGTTACAAAGGAAGTGATAGAGGCGGGCCACAGGCTCAGGGTCATAGCCAGGGCTGGGGCAGGTCTGGACAACATTGACCTAACGGCTGCTGAAAGGAGGGGGATCATCGTCGTCAACGCCGGAGAAAGCGTTGCTGTAGCCGTAGCCGAGCTGGCCTTAGGGCTTATGCTCTCCCTCGCGCGCCGCATACCTCAAGCGCATTTCTCCGTGAAAGGAGGGCTGTGGGAAAAGCACTCCTTCGTCGGAACGCAGCTTCAGGGCAAAACCCTAGGGATAATAGGGTTCGGGAGGATAGGCAGAGCTCTGGCTAAAAGGGCTTTAGCGCTGGAGATGAAGGTCGTCGCTACCGATCCTTTCATCCCTCCGGAAACTGCCACCGGCTCTGGCGTAACTCTTTTGCCCTTGGAGGAACTCCTCCAGAGCTCCGACTTTGTGTCCATCCACGTTCCCCTCACCCCTCAAACCCGCGGGATGATCGGTTGGAGAGAAATTTGCCTGATGAAGCCCACTGCTTACCTCATCAACACTGCCCGCGGTGGCATAGTGGATGAGAGGGCTCTCGCCAAGGCCCTCGCCGAAGGCCGCATAGCCGGCGCAGCCCTTGACGTCTTCGAAGAAGAGCCACCGACCGGTAGCCCATTGCTTCAAAGCGACCGGGTTATCTTTACCCCTCACATAGGAGCTTCCACCCGAGAGGCCCAGGCCCTGGCTTCCCTGGAGGTGGCCAGAAAAGTGCTGGAAATACTGGAGGAGGAATGCAGGCTTTGAGAAACTTGTTCCTAACTGCAGATTTCGCGGACGTTCTTCGGAATCCATAGTTAACGGCGAGTGGGCCCTGTTTTTAAGGTGAAGCAGTCTCCTGACCACCCCCTGGAGATTGCTCTGGCTGCTTTATCCCCTTGCGGTGAGGGCAGTGAGTTGGTTGACTTCAGGTCTGGGCAGAGCCCCGGGCCAGGTTCTGGGAATAAATTGAGCGTCAGGCCTTCCGGGAACAGGCCGCACAGCTCATCCCGCTCAGGCTGGGACCAACGGGGAAACTGTTTCCCTTTTATATCCAGCGGGAGGAGGAAAAAGAGGTGCCGGTGATTATAACCGGACCAGTGGCGGCGGGCGAAACCCGAAGATGATAGAAATAGCCATTGACCTAGCTCCTCCCTTTGTCCTGGTCTGGCCCCAAGAACTCTCCCCTGAACCGTTCCCCGGAGGCCTTAAGCTTATCTGATAGATAACCTTATTCCCAAACCGGGATAAAGCCCCATGCCGGAGCCTGTTACCAGCCTGCTCCACTATTGCCCTGGTCTGCGAGTTCTGGCTACCGCCCGTTCCGACCGAATCCCGCTGGATATTCGGGTGTGCGGAGAGTGAAGTTAAAAGAAGTTCCCCTGGGCGATCTCTATGGGTTAGCCAGGGAAGTGGCAAGGGAAGAAGTCCTCAATCGCTACAACGGTCACCCGGGGGCAGCAGAACTGGGGCTAACGTTCCTCCAGAGCGCGGCTCCTGTGGTAAATGGGCGTGCGAACTCTTCTATTAGAGCGAATATGGGCCGTAGTGGAAAGAATCCGGGGTAACCGGCCAATAGAACTCTGGGAACGCAGCAAGTCCTCAAGGCACCGGAGCGGTTAGGATTTTTCCGACAAGATAAGGGTCAAACTCTGTTCTACGAAGGAATCCTGACGGAGGTTATCCCAGAGTTGTGGGAGTGGGGCCAGTGGGAAGGCCAGGCGTGGGAAGTTTTGCGAGAAAGAGGAGATGCGGAAGCATTTTTAGAAATCGGTGATACGCAAAAGCAAAATATGGGCCATACTACTAGTGGAACCCACGGGAAGCTCTCCGGAAGGCCATCAGTGCCTATAAATGAAGCCCTGCGTTTTTACATCCCGGAAAAGGCACCCCTTGATTATGCCAGGGCCCAAAACAGCCTGGGAAACGCCTATGAGGGCCTGGCAAGGTATGAAGAGCCTGTGGAGAACCTCCGAAAGGCCATCAGTGCTTGCAAAGAGGCCCTGCGCTTTTATACTCCGGAAAACGCACC
>JANXAG010000056.1:5225-8292 GCA_025062375.1 Anaerolineae bacterium
GGGCGCAGGATAGGCAATGCAAACGCCTCCGAGGATCTTTCTCCGCAGTTTTTCCCCTTCCTCCTGGGGAAGCTTCTCGGTCCAGACCACCACAACCGCCTGGATGGCCAGGCGAACCCCCTCCATGAACATATCTACCAGGTGAACACACCCTTCTGGTCCTCCCAGAAGCCTGGTGACAGTTCGCTTTATGCCTCGCTCAACTCTGAGGCCTTCCAGCTCCTTCACTCTCTCAAGGGGGCTCCTGCATACGGGATATGGGACTCGCGCCATGGAGGCTCTGGCTTCTTTTACAATCATAGCCTCAGGATTTGAGGCGTCCAGCACCAGATCCATCTCCAGGTGATGGTAAGGGTCCAGCAAAACGCAATGAACTCCCACCAGGCGGGTGTCCAGGGGGGAGATCTCAAAGGTGTAAGTGCGGGGGAAAGTGAAAAGGGCCATGCTTCCTCCTTTGCTTTGTGGTAATGGATGTGATAAAATTTTGCCCCAGAAAACTCTGGAGAGCAAATCCATGCCTATAAGGGTTCTTTCTCCCGAAGTGGCCAGCAAAATAGCAGCCGGGGAGGTGGTTGAGAGGCCGGCTTCCGTGGTTAAAGAGCTGGTGGAAAATTCCCTGGATGCTGGGGCTACGGAAGTGAAGATAGAAGTCTTCAGGGGGGGAACGGGCCTCATAAAAGTCGCCGATAACGGCTGTGGCATTCCTTCCGAAGAAGTGGAACTGGCCTTTGCCCGCTACGCTACCAGCAAAATTTCTTCAGTGCAGGATCTGTTCAGGATAAAGACCTTGGGTTTCAGAGGAGAGGCTCTGGCCAGCATAGCGGCCGTCTCCAAAGTCACCATGATTACTCGCCCCCGGGAAGAACCCATCGGCGTTATGATAAGGGTGGAAGGGGGAAAGATTGTCCGGAAAGAACCGAAAGGCGCTCCAGTGGGGACAACGGTTTCGGTAGAGAGCCTTTTTTACAACGTGCCAGCCCGCCGCAAATTCCTCAAACATCCCGCTACCGAAAGTGCTCACATCACAGAAGTGGTGGTCCATTACGCCCTGGCTTACCCGGAAGTAAAATTTGCCCTCCTTAAAGAAGGACAGCTTTCCTTTCAATCCCCGGGTTCGGGAAGCATGCGAGAAGTGCTCGCAAGGGTTTACGGTGCAGAAATAGCGGAAATTCTCCTGGAGCTGGAATCTTCTGAAGGCCCTCTAAAACTCCACGGGTACATAAGCCCTCCCTCTCTCCACAAGCCTCAACGCTCCCACAGCTTCTTCGTGAACAAGCGCTGGGTTCAGGATTCCCTTCTGAGCAAAGCTTTGCTGGAAGCCTATCATGGATTTTTACCTTCAGGGCGCTACCCTGTGGCGGTGATAAGCCTGGAAATGGATCCCTCCCTGGTAGATGTAAACGTTCATCCTACCAAGAGAGAGGTGCGCTTCCGCGATCCCGAGGAAATCTTTCAGGCTTTCCAGAAAGCAGTCCGCCGCCTTATTCTCAGCCGTCAGACCTCTTTTGTGGTTTCGCCCTTGCCTGTAAGCTCTGCAAGAAGCGAAGCTGAGCAGAAGCCTTTCCCTATCCCTCAGCAAAAACCTGCAAGGCCTCTGGAACCGGCTCTCCCCCTGACCAAAACCCTACCCCTTCTCAGGGTTCTGGGCCAGGTGGGCTTAACCTACATCGTGGCTGAAGGCCCCGATGGGCTCTACCTTAT
Organism: Anaerolineae bacterium; assembly: GCA_025062375.1. Lineage (NCBI taxonomy): Bacteria > Bacillati > Chloroflexota > Anaerolineae > Anaerolineae bacterium. The sequence goes on from JANXAG010000056.1 coordinate 6,927, forward strand.
TGACCAGCACAGCGCTCACGAGAGGATAATTTACGAAAAGCTCAAAAAAGAACGGGAGAAGGCCGTTCCCTCCCAGCGCCTTCTGGAACCAATTCCTGTGGAATTAACTCCTCATCAGAGCGATCTGGTGGAATTTCTCCTTCCTTCCCTTAAAGAAATGGGGTTTGATATGGAAGAATTCGGTCCCAACACCTGGCTTGTGAGAGCTGTGCCGGCCCCCTTTGCCAGCCGGGATGTGCGGGAGGCTGTGGCGGGTTTTATAGAAACTCTGAGCTCGGGGGGGACGGAGCACCTGGAAGGGGATAGGGTTTTAGCCACTCTTGCCTGCCACTGTGCGGTAAGAGCTGGAGACCCCCTCTCCATAGAGGAAATGAGGATGCTGGTTCAGGAGATGGAGAGCCTTGATATAATGCAAACCTGCCCTCATGGCCGTCCTACAGTGGTGCACCTAAGCATCGAGAGGCTGGCAAAAGAATTCGGACGCTTTTAAACTCTTGGAGAAGGGAGAAGAGCCATGAGAGAAGCGAGGGTACCTGACATCGTAATAAGCAGGTTGCCTCTTTATCTGAGGACTCTGGAATCCATGGAACTTGAAGGCAAGGAAAGCACCACCTCTTCCGAGCTGGCCGAAAGGCTCAACCTGAGTCCGGCTCAAATTCGCAAGGATTTATCCTATTTTGGGGGTTTCGGGAAGCAGGGAAAAGGCTACAATGTAAAGCACCTTACTGCAGAACTGCGGCGCATCCTCAACGTGGAAAAAGAATGGGAAATGGCTCTGGTAGGCGTTGGTGATCTGGGTAGGGCCCTCATTCACTACCAGGGGTTCAGGGATAAAGGTTTTCGCCTCGTTTTACTTTTTGACAAAAACCCCCAGAAAATCGGAACGAAAATTGAGGGCCTGGAGATAATGGACAGTGCTCTTATTCCTGAGCTTATCCGTGAAAGAGGGATAAAGATAGCGATAATAGCTGTGCCTCCGCACGAGGCCCAGAAAGTAGCCGATGCTTTGGTTTCAGCTGGAATTGAGGCTATACTTAGCTATGCCCCTGTAAACCTCAAGGTGCCGCCCCACGTGAAAGTGCAGTATATAGACCCCGTAGTCAGCCTGCGGTGCATGACCTATTATCTGGGGTAGCAGCCATCTGCCATCTCTTCGTAAACAAAACGAAACCCTCTCGCCTGCACAATAATCGAAAGTGAAAAGGGCGATAATCCCCATTCATGAAAATTTTGGATCACCCCCAAAAACCTCAAAAAGGGAGCGATTACCACCTATGCATCCTGCCCACGAGTGGGACCCTAACCGTGGCGAACCTCAGGCCCACGAGGGTGGGGAAAAATCGGGGGATGGAGGGAGGCGAAGCCC
>JANXAG010000057.1 GCA_025062375.1 Anaerolineae bacterium
CAGGGGTTTGGGGGTGTCCCCCAAAAACTTCAAAAAGGGAGCGAGCAGCCAACTTTTGCATCCTGCCCACGAGTGGGACCCAGAACTGTGGCAAACCTCAGGCCCACGAGGGTGGGAAAAATCGGGGGTCTAGGGGGTCTGGGGGATGTGCCCCCAGAAGCCTTAAAAAAGGAGCATCCAACTATCTTTATCCACTCGCAGCAGGTTCCGGTAGCTCTGCTGCCCTGCATGAGGGAGGTGACGGGAAGCATGAAAGTAAAAGTTAAACTTTTCGCCCTTTACAGAGAAAAAGCTGGCACTGGAGAACTCTGGCTCGAACTACCCGAAGGGGCAGTTGTCCAGGATGCCCTAAACGCCCTGGGCAACCTTTTCCCCGACCTTGAAGAGCTTCTGGGCAGGGCCTTCTTCGCCCTCAACAAAAGATACGTCCAACCTCAGGATCCCCTCAAAGAGGGCGATGAACTGGCCGTCTTCCCGCCGGTAAGTGGAGGAGCCAAAAAATTTGAAATAACCCGCTTTCCTCTTTCCGCCGACGAAGTCATGGCCAGGGTGGTGGCTCCTTCCATCGGAGGCATCGTCCTTTTCGTGGGTACAGTCCGAAACGAAAACCTTGGCCGGAGAGTGCAATACCTGGAATACGAAGCCTATCCCGAAATGGCGGAGCAGGTCTTGGCCCAAATAGGGAGTGAAATCCGGGAAAGGTGGCCTCAGGTGGAGGATGTGGCCATCGTCCACAGAATAGGGAAACTGGAAGTGGGTGAAACCAGCGTGATCATTGCGGTGGTAGGAGCGCACCGCCAAGGGCTCTTCGATGCTGCCAGCTATGCCATAGAGCGGATCAAAGAAATAGCTCCTATCTGGAAAAAAGAGGTCTGGGAAGATGGGGAAGAGTGGCTTTAAGTTGAAGTTTCTGGACATTTTCAGGCCGAAGGAGGATAGATTTCTCAGGTTGCTTATAGAGCAGGCAGCTAAGACCCTTGAAGGTCTTCAGTGCCTTAAAGAATACATGAGGGAGCCCAGTTACCAGAAAGCGCAGCGGGTAATCCAGGCTGAAAGAGAGGCCGATGAGATAAGGCGCATCCTTGTGGATGAACTCAACCGCACCTTCGTTACCCCCATTGACCGTGAGGACATCTTCGCCCTATCCAGGGCTATAGACGATGTAATTGACTATGCTTACACCACCGTGGACGAAATGGAAATCCTGGGCGTTAAACCGAACCATTACCTGCAGAAGATGGTAGCCCTTCTGGAAGAAGCTGCCAGCGAACTTTATTTAGCCGTTCTGAGGCTGGAGAAACACCCTAACATAGCCAGCGACCACGCCATAAGAGCCAAAACTTTGGAGAACCAGATGGAGAGCATCTATCGCGAAGCTATAGCCGAGCTTTTCAAAGGTCCAATAGATTCTGAACACCTGGCCTACATCCTCAAGCTTAGAGAACTCTACCGCCACCTTTCCAATGCCGCCGACCGGGGAGACGAGGCGGCCAATATAATAAGCAACATAGTAGTAAAATTGCGCTGAAGGAGGGAAAGATGTCTGCCGGCATCAAAGCTCGCACCCGTGAAGAGAGCTACAAACCTGCTATGGACAAAGCTCGCAGGGAAATAGCTCAGGTGGATCCCTGGGAGACAGCCTTCAAAGCCGCCGTTGATTACCTTGAAATAGACCTCAGAAAAGGAGAATGGTCGGTCCCTTTCTGGGGCAAGAGATATCGGGTAACCTATCCTGAGGGAATTGTTATAGAAGAGGACACCGGGAAAAGCCCCTCTATAGTAGTTAGCCTCCTTATTCTCCATTATCTCCTCACGGCGGAGGGGGTTCGTCCGGCCGATCACTGGGTTTCCTTCAGGGAGTTCCCCGGTGGGCAGGGCTATTGGCCTGTCTTCCAGGCCCGCACCGCTTTGAAACTGGCCAAAGCTTTTGGAAAAGATAAAGAAGCTTTTGAAAAAGCGGCTATGGCCCTTGGAGGGGAGAGGCTCTCCTTTGGTGATTCCTCTTTCCTCTTCCGGATGTTCCCCAGGCTGTGGGTGGCTGTGGTCCTCAACTTGGCCGATGAAGAGTTCGGCCCTTCGGTCCAGATCCTCTTTGATGCTACTGCTGGAAAGTATCTCCCCACTGAGGACCTGGTGGTTTTGGGGGAGATGCTCACCCATGGCCTTTTGAAACAGGCTGGCAAAAAGTAATGGATTTCCCTCCCCTCATCGGGGGCGTATTTATCAAAAGAGAGAACAGGTTCAGAGTGAAGGTGGAGGTGGGAGGGGAAGTTTTTACTGCTCACCTTCCCAATTCTGGCCGCCTTGAGGAGCTTCTGAGCCCTGGAAGAGCGGTTTTTGTGAGCAGAGAAGCAGGAAAGGAGCGTAAAACCCCTTTTGACCTGAAAATCGTGAAAGTGGGGGAAATTCTGGTTTCAGTGGATGCTAGGCTCCCCCGCTTTATATTTCAGGAAGCGATCGAAAAGGGCCGTTTGCCAGATTTCCATGGCTACAGGGTTATCAGAGGGGAGCCCAGATACAGAGGCGGGAGGTTTGACGTCCTTCTGGAGGGGCCTGGTGGCCAATGCCTTGTGGAAACCAAATCCGTTACCTTAGTGAAAGAAGGAGTAGCCCTTTTCCCTGACGCTCCTACCGAGCGCGGAAGGCGTCACCTTCTGGAACTCAAAGAAGCCCTGGGGGAAGGAATCAGGGCAGCGGTGGTATTCATAATTCAAAGGCAGGACGCCTTTGCCTTTTCCCCTAATTTTACAGCTGATCCGGCCTTTGTCCGGGCATTCCGGGAAGCGGTGAAGGCCGGAGTGGAAGCTCTGGCTTACACCTGTTCAGTGACGGAAAGGAGAATAGAAATCAAAGGTGAAGTTCCTGTCATAGACCTGGATTGAAAAGTTTTGAGGAGCCATCTAAAGCCATACACTAAACTGGCGCTGGGCAGAAGGCGGAAGCGGGGCAAAGTGAGCTTCGCTCTCACCGACAAGGGGCCTGCCAGCAACTGAACCACAGCAGCAGGGCAAGTCATACGTTCATACGGATTATAACCTGTTCCCTTTCGGGGCCCACCGAGATAATCCTAACGGGCACCTGGGCTAACTTTTCCACAAATAGTATATAATCCCGGGCCTGAGCTGGAAGCTCCTCAAAGCTTTTGGCCTCAGATATATCCTCTTTCCATCCGGGCATTTCGGCGTAAACGGGCTCACAATGGAAAAGGCCTGCAGTAGAAAGGGGGAACCGTTGGGTTTCTATCCCTTGGAATCTGTAAGCTACACAAACCCTGATGGGGTCGATGCCTGTGAGGACATCCAGCTTAGTTACTGCCAGTTCTGTGATCCCGTTGACCATGATAGCATACCGGAGAGCGACCATATCAAGCCACCCTGTGCGGCGCCGGCGGCCAGTGGTGGTCCCATATTCCCGGCCAATTTCGGCCAGGTGTTCCCCGATTTCATCGGTGAGCTCGGTGGGGAAGGGGCCGCCTCCCACTCTGGTGGTGTATGCTTTAGTGACTCCGATGACCTTTTCCACCCATTTAGGCCCGAACCCAAGCCCCACCATTGCTCCACCGGCTACAGGATGAGAACTGGTGACGAAGGGATATGTGCCGTGGTCTATGTCCAGGAAAGTCCCCTGAGCCCCCTCGCAGAGCACCTTTTTGCCCTCCTTTAAAGCCTCGTTTATCACCCAGGAAACATCCTCAATGTAAGGGGTAAGCCGGCGAGCGTATTCCAGTTGCTTCTGGGCTATAGAATGAGGGTCCAAGGGTTCGGAGTCGTAAAGGTCTTTAAGGAGGCGATTGGCCCTTTCTGCGGCCCTTTCCACCTTTTCTGCGAAATCCTCCTCCAGCATATCAGCAATTCGGATTCCTCGGCGAGCGAACTTTTCGGAGTAGGCGGGGCCTATTCCTCTGAAGGTAGTTCCTATGGCTCCTTTGCCCCGTGTAACCTCTTCAGCTTTATCCAGGGCGATATGGAAGGGCAGGACCAGGTGGGCACGTCCGCTTATCTTGAGGCGAGAAGGAGAGACATCAACCCCTCTTGAAGCTAGCTCATCCAGTTCCTGGCAGAGGCGTTCGGGGTTTATCACCATACCGTTTCCCAGGATGCAGATAACACCGGGGTAGAGGATGCCTGATGGGATGTGGTGGAGGCGGAAAGTCTGGCCTTTAAAGACAACGGTATGGCCAGCGTTATCGCCTCCATTGTAGCGGGCCACGAAATCGGCTTTTTGGGCCAGCAGATCCGTTATCTTGCCTTTTCCTTCATCCCCCCATTGGGCTCCTACAATCAGGGTGGCGGGCATGAATTTACCTCCGGAAGAGCCTGAGGAAATTTTAAATCAGAAACTGCGGCAAGTCAAAAAAGTCTGGGATTAACCCTCCAGTGGGTTAGTATCTCTCGATCTCCGAGCTTTTTCCGGCACTCGGTGGTCGACAGACAATAAACTCCCTCTCGGCCCTTACCAGACTTGACCAGGAGGAAGGAACAGGTAAAATAAAACCAAATTCGGCGCAAAAGCTTCGGGCAAGGCACGCACCTTAATGGTTGAAAAACTTGTATGCGGGGGAATTCGCCAAAGCCCTACAGGAACATGGAAACGGCGGCGAGCGGACTTCATGATACTGTGGTAGGATTATAGATTCTCCTTCCGCTTCTTCTATCAGTGTCTTTGCCTGCTGAAATCGCATTTTAGCCATAACGAAAAGGAGGAAATCTTGGGAAAAGGCATTGTTTGGAAAACTTTGAAGGCTTTCGCCGAAGCGCTCCTACCACCCGGCGGTTCACTGCAACCTGGCGCTGCAGATATCGGCCTGATGGAAGATCTGGAAAATCTCACGGCTCGCTTTTCGCCCGATGCATACCGCCGCTTGCAGGCTATGGCCCTGGCTCTGGAGTTCTCACCTTTGCTCTTCGCTTACTTTCGGCCCTTCAGCCACCTCCCCCCCAATGCGCAGGAGAATTTTTTGAAGTCCACCCAGCGGCATTTCCTCCTCCGACCTGTTGTTAACCCACTAAAGATGTTTTGCACTATGGTTTACTGCTCTAACCCTCGCATAACTTCGCTCTTGGGATATAATGCAAGTCCTTTCAAGCCCTTTGAAGGCCCATTGCCTCAGCCCGTTACCCTGCCTGCCCGGCAATATCCAGAGTTGAACCGAAACGAAAAGGAAATTGCTGACGTCGTAATTGTAGGTTCTGGCGCAGGAGGAGCCACCGTAGCGGCAGAGCTGGCAAAAGCCGGCCTTTCTGTAATGGTGGTTGAAGAGGGCCCCCTGGTCACCCGGGACGATTTCAAAGTCCGACCCCTCGAGCGGATCATAAACCTTTACCGCGATAACGGGCTGACCCATACGGTGGGCTTCCCCATCATTCTGGTGCCGATGGGGTGTGCCGTTGGGGGAACCACTGTGGTGAATTCAGGCACTTGTTTCCGGACCCCCGATTTCGTTCTCCATCAGTGGCGCACCGTGGAGGGTGTACGGGATGTAGGGCCTGAGCAGATGGCTCCCCTTTTTGAGGAGATTGAGGCTATCCTCAATGTCACCCCCGTAACAGACGATATTATGGGCCGCAATGGGGAGATCCTGCGCCGCGGCGCTGAAGCTCTTGGAGTACGCCACGGCCCAATTCGGCGACCAGTACAGAATTGCCACGGAAGCGGCCAATGCGCTTTCGGATGCCCCCTAGATGCTAAACAGGACATGCGGCTGACAATGTTGCCACGGGCTGTCCAGGCCGGAGCCCGCATTTACGCCCGTTGTCGTGTGGAGCGTATCTTCCACCGTAACGGAAAGGTAACCGGCGTGGAGGCAGTGATTCTGGATCCTCAAGGCCGACCCACACCTTACCGATTGACCATCCACGCCCGCGCGGTTGTGCTGGCCGCCGGGGCCATCTTTACCCCCTGGCTCCTCCTTAGAAACCGGATAGGACCGCGTTCCCAGATCGGCCGCCATCTCCGGATCCACCCTGGGTGCGGGGTGATGGGTTTGTTTGACGAGGAAATTATGGGCTGGCGAGGAGTAATGCAGTCTTACCATGTGGATGAGTGGTTGGAAGAGGGAATTATCCTGGAAGCCACTTTCCCGCCTCCAGGAATAGGGTACAGCGGTGGAGTATTGCCCTTTATCGGGCGGGATTTCAAAGAAGTGCTGGCCCGGTACCCCTATCTGGCTGCTGTCGGAATTCTGGTTTCCGAACACAGCTCCGGGAGGGTGATAGTCGGGCCCGATGGTCGGCCCTGGATGTTTTATTTTCTGAGTTCAGAGGATGCAGCCCGCATCCGGAAAGCAATAGCCAGCACAGCTCGTTTGCTGTTCGCTGCAGGCGCCAGAGAGGTTTACCCTGGATTGCCAGGCCTGGAAGTCATCCGTTCGGAGGCGGAAGTTGAGCACATCCTTTCTCCTCGATGGCGCCCTTCGGACCTTATCCTCTCGGCTTACCACCCCTTAGGCACCTGCCGCATGGGCGAAGACCCCAACCGCTCAGTCACCGATTCCTACGGAGCCGTCCATGGAGTTTCTAATCTGTGGATCGCTGATGCCAGCCTTTTGCCCTCTTCTCCCATTGTAAACCCCATTATTACGATCATGGCTCTCGCCCTGCGGGTCGCACGCCGGATCCTTGAAACATGGAGGTCAGTATGAAAGCTCTTGCCCGAAGCATTCTCGGTTTCTTGTCCGTCGCCTTCGCCGTTACCGGGCTGGGCTTCCTGATGTTTCCAGAACAAATCCTGCGGAGTATTGGAACGATAGGTCGCTCTTTGGGTCCTTTCGCCCCTGATGTGGAGGGGCGCTTCTGGCTGGTCCTTGCTTTCGCCTATATGGTTCTGGTGACTGTCATGGCTGGCCTTGGTGCCTGGAATCCCAGCCGCTTTCGCCCGATGCTCTGGGTCCTGGCCATCGGTAAATTGACTTCTTCTCTGACTGCTCTGGCTTTCTTTTTCCTGGATCGCCCTGCTTTCGTTTACCTTCTGAATTTTCTCGTGGATGGTGGTATTGTTGTTCTGGTAGGAGCATGCGCTTTGCTCCTCCGGGATAAAGCTTGAAAGGAGGCGAAATGTTGGCTTCGGAAAAGGATAACAGGCTACGCTGGGATGGTTCTACACCCGGATTTTACGAGGTTTATTACATAAAAGCGAATGAGCCTGCCCAGGGGATTGCCTTGTGGTTGCGCTACACCCTCCTGGCCCCAATCCAGGGCAGGCCTGTAGCTGAAGTCTGGGGGTTCTTCTTTGACCGGAATAATCCAGAGAAAAACCTGGCCCTTAAAGCTACATATCCATGGTCTGAGGCTCGTGCCGAACCATCGCCTTTCCGGTTCGCCATTGGACCGTCGACATTAACTCACGCAAGCGCTCAGGGAGAAATTGTCAAGGAAGGACAGCGGCTGCGGTGGGATCTGCACTGGGACCCCAATCCGACGACCGTTTACCTGCTTCCCTTCCAATGGATGTATAAAGGGCCATTTCCCCGCACTAAAGTCCTTTCCCCGAATTTTAATATCAGGCTTAATGGGGTTTTAGAGGTGAACGAACAGCGTTATCTTTTGGAAAAAGCCCCTGGCCAGCAAGCTCACCTGTGGGGTGCCCGGCATGCAGAACGCTGGATATGGGGACATTGCAACGTTTTTGCCGGAGATGCTCCTCTGGTCTGGGAGGGGTTAAGCGCGCAGGTAGCTCTTGGCCCCATCCGGCTTCCGATGTTAACCCTTTTTGTGCTTCAGATGGAGGACCAGATGTTTTTCCTGAACGGTCTGGGTTCATTGGTCCGGAACCGCAGCCGCGGGGAAGTAGGAACGTGGTGGTTTATCGGGAGGGGCCCCGGAATCCAGCTCTCGGGTGAAGCTAAGGTTGCTCTGGAGCATATAGTCGGGGCAATCTACACTGATCCCGATGGGAGTCAACGCTGGTGTCATAATACAAAGGTGGGGGATTTAACTTTAACGGTTAAGCGGCTGGTGGGAAGAGGCTGGCAATCTACCACTTTTACTGCTCTGGGGACGTGTGCTCTGGAATGGGTTGGGCGGACCCAGGATCCCCGGGTGAAGGTCTGGGTTTAAAGTAGTTCCTGGTATTTTTAAGGTTCTGGGGGCACATCCCCCAGGCCCCCTGCCAGGGGGCAAGCCCCCTGGACCCCCGGTTTTCCCCGCCCTCGTGGGCTTTGGGTTTGCCAGGTTCTGGGTCCCACTCGTGGGCAGGATGCAAGGGGTGGCTGCTCGCTC
>JANXAG010000058.1 GCA_025062375.1 Anaerolineae bacterium
GTGTACGGCTCCCAGGAATCAAATAATCCGCCGTTATCTACCAGCAACTGGGCGATAACAGCGTGCTGGTAGGAATCGCCCCACATTGGGGCGTCCAGCGTGCGCACGACCAGAAGCCGGACGCCGAAAACCAGAACCAGGACGAAGACGAAAGCCAGGTCGGGCCAGAGGGCGTCGGAGCGAGCCCATTGCCGGAGCGCTTCCCAGCCCTGCCGGGGCCGCCAGCGGCGATACCGCCAGGCCAGCGCGGCCAGACCCAGGACGGCAGGCCCCCAGGCATAGAAGGGCCCCAGGCGGAGTCCCACCAAGTCGGTCCAGAGGAAAAGCAAAGGGTAGAGGGCGAGGCTCAGGCCAGCCGCCAGGCCCATCCGGGTAGGCCAGGGGATCCCCACCCCCGCTCCCCTCCCTCCGTCTACGGAGGAGAGGGCCGGTGGATAGAGGTAAAGAAGCATTGCATATCCCGGCACCAGATACAGCAGAGCCGCCACAGCCAACAGCCCCAACCCCTCTAATACCGCTGATCCTGCCTCCAGAGCCATTCCCCATAAATCATACGTCAGCCGGAAGGCCAGTTGTGCGTCCAGGGGCTCGTGGTCCCGATAGGCCGCGCCATCCAAGTAGGCCTCGCCGGAGGCGGCGCCCACCCGTACCGTGCCCATGCCCTCCAGTTCTAGAAAGGCGTAACGATAGGCGCCATGGGAATGGTTATCGGGCGGGAAAGAGAACCGGTAGAAACCCGGCGTGATTACATTCTCCAGCGGGAGAGCGGCCACGGCCAGGTCTGTGGGGGATTGGGGCTCAGAGCGCAGGCGAAGCAGAAGACGGCCCGTCGTTCCCGGTTCCGGCTCCAGCCAGAACTCTATGCCATTTAGCCCGCCGTGCCGAGCAACAAAGGTCTGACCGATAGTGTGGTCAGGTTTCAGAACGAGAGCCGCTTCGGGCACAACAGCGGGCTGATCTCGGTCTACAAAATCAGAACAGCCAGTAAGGAGAAAAAGTGCCGTAAATAGCAGTAACCTGAGGCACACCTTCCTGAGATTACTCCTCGGAGAACAGGACAACCCCTTTTCTGCCGTCAGCATGCCTTAAGGCCCCACTCCCTCAAGGGGTAAACTAAGGCTTCAGACGGATTTTGCTGAATTCTTTTTCAGCCCAGGCTATGGCGTCCTCAGGAGCTTTTGCTCCGGATATTACGTCGTTCATGGTCCTGTACAGGATGCTGCGGATGGCCTCCCAGCCGTAAATTGATGGCTCGCTCTTGGCATAAGGAATAAACTCCATGGCTTTTCTAAGCAATGGGTGGTTTTTGAAAAGAGGTGACTCGGCAGCAGAGATGCGAACAGGCAAGTAGCCAGTCGCTACAGACCAGCGGGCGTTTTGCTCAGGCCCGGTAAACCATTTTAGGAAAAGCCAGGAGGCCAGTTGCCTTTCGGGTGTAGTTTTAAAGATGCAAACCGATGGCCCATATATGTCCACCACAGGAGTAGAAGTCTCAGCCGGGGGAAGAGCGATGGACCAGTTAAACGGGGGTTTTGCCGCCTGATAGTAAGGGATGCCAGCAGTGGAGCCGAAGGTAAAGATGGCCTTTTGGTTAGCAAAATCCTCTTGATCTTGATAGCGCTCTTTAACTTTGTAGGCAAGGCCTTCGTCTATCAGCTTTTCCAGGAACTGAAGTGTAGCGAGAACCGATTCTTTATCGGGGAGGAATTCGCCTCCGGAGTTCAGGATTTCTCCTCCACGGCTCCATATCATCCAGGTAAAGGTGGAAGCGCTCGGCGCTACAGCGTAGCAGGGTTTCCCCTCTTTTTTCTTACGCATCTCACAGATCTGGTAGAACTGATTCCAGGTTTTGGGAGGTTCTTTGAAGCCAAGCGCTTTAAGGGCATCAGCGTTGTAGAACATAACTTCAAGGCTGCGGCCAGGAGGAAAGCTTAACATTTTTCCCTCAAAGTCGGGGTAGCGATCCCCTGCCAGGAAATTGCTAAAGTAATCCCCAAGTTCTTCAAGGCCAAGGCCGTATTTGGAGCTCCGGATGTAATTGTCAAGGACCACCACAGCGCCGGCATGAGCGTATTCGGCGATAACGTTTTGATAGGAAAAAGCCATATCAGGAGGGGTGCCAGCAGCAATAGCCGCAAGGACTTTGCGCCGTATTTCTGAATAGGAACCTCCGTAACGGGCTATCACCTTTATACCCCACGGGTTCGTTCTGTTAAACTCCTCCACTATTTCCAGAAAAGTCCTCTCATGGAGCTGGGTGTAAGGGTGCCAGATGGTTACCTCTTGCCGTTCAGGGTTCACATTCGCCAGAGGATCAGGGACAGGACTGGGGGTAGGAGTTGGAGCAGGGGTGGGACTCGGCGTTGGGGAAGGGCGAGCCGTTGGGGTAAAGGTAGGGGAAGGCGAAGGAGTTGATGTGAAGGTTGAGGTTGGGGACGGGCTAAGGGTCGGAGTAGGCGAAACTTGAGCACCCCTGCAGGAGACTATCATCAGTAAGAGCAATGCTGATATAAGCTTAAAACGATTGTGCATTAGCATCCTCCCGCTTATCGATCGGGCAAATGCCCTGGCGACGGGGTTGAAGCTTCCCGGAAATCGCGAGCACAGTCATCGGTATCCATGTCGGGAGGAAAGCGTTCCAGAGATCTGCCAGCCTTTGATACGCCAGGATGTGCTTTTACCCCAGGGAAAGAGCCATCTCCATACACCGCAACATCTACAGGCGAGTCGGCCGGACCCAGCAGAACCACTTCATCCCCCAGGTTCCTCAAGCCCCATGGCCCTGTGCTCCAGGAGGTATAAGGTATCATGTTTGGAACATTAGGGTTCGTGTCCTCTATCTCGAAATCGGGCAAACGACCATGCAAAGAGTAAAAGCCGGAGGCTGTCCAGGCAATTACCCTGACTTCTCTAGGACCCATGAAGGATCCATCCGGGAAGCGATACATTCCCTCCCGAAGGCCTCGCCCCTGGGCATCTCCGAGCTTGTATCCGCTGAGGTTTATGTTTTGCCCCGTGGGGTTATATATCTCCACCCACTCTTTACCTTCATCCTCTCCGGGGGCGTCGTAAAGCACTTCGCTTATGAGCAAATCAGCCGGATAACGGAAATCCCGGAGGACAAGGGGTATATGGAGGTCAAATCGCCCGTAGGGAGCAGCCCAATCTGTCCAGAAAAGCGAAGCTAAGTATTCATAAGCCTGATGGCTTTCCACCAAAAGCCCCACTTCACGGTTTACTTTGAAGGAAACTTCGCTGCCGTTTATGCTGCCTATCCAAACATACCCTTTGCCCCCGATTCTGGCGAGCACCATCTTGTTGTGGATTCCCATCCCCATGGGGCTGGCAAGTTTAGCTTCAAGGTCAAGTCCTTCCTGATGGGCAACCTGTTGAAGGTAGTTTATCGTTTGAGAATTGGGTTCACGGTAGAAGAATTCGTCCAGCAGTATTCGGACCTTTGCCCCTCGCCTGGCTGCGTTGACCAGAGCTTGAAGGCGCAGGTTGGGGCCATCGCCCCACTGCATGTATTCGTAAAGTTGTTGAGATAAAATCACATCCCCTTCACCAGCTTTATTGAGAAGCCCGAACAAACCATCGCTCTGACGCAGGGCGTTCTCGGGAGCGGTGGAGAAAGTGAAACGAAAAGTGCCTTCCGTCTCCAGAGGTTCGGGGAATTTGATGCTGTAAGGAATTTTCATTTCTGTAGGTGAACATGAATCTTCAGGGCAGGATTTAATAATTAAAGGCAGGTAAACACTATAGACGGGCGGAGGAGTGCATAAATAAGGTCTTGTCTGGCAGGAAGCTAAATTGGGGCGGGAAGGATCAGCATCAACCGCAAAAATTTCTTCCAGAGCTCTAACCACGCTGGGGGCATCGGTTATGAGGTAAGCCCCACGATAGCCCACCAGCCCCTCGGGTTTTATCTGAGAAGGCATACCTCTTTCGGAAAGGTTCTCGGAACCCAGCAGAGCCACACGGCCATCAATGATTATGTATTTGGCGTGATGAAAGCGGTAACGCCGGGGAGAGCCAACCATAAAGTAAACCTGTCCCCCAGCATCGTGGATCAACTTAGCTGCCTGTTTGTTCTCCGGTGCGAGCCCTCCAACGGGTTCCCCTTCCAGCAGGATCGTTACAGATATCCCCTGCCTGGCTTTTTCCGCAATGGAGAGGGCCAAAGGGATATTGTCCAGAGAATAGGCGGCGATTTTTAAGGATTGCTGAGCAGCGGAGATATGCCTGGCTATCGTTTCATAGAGGTGGTCTGGACCGATAGCCACGGTAAGGCGCGCGGTTTCAGTAACTTTTACGGGGTAAAAGAAACGGTCCAGTTCCCATCCGGGATATAACACCCGTCTACCTTGATAGGGGTCATGGGGGTCCTGGGCCCAATCAGTGGCGGTGTTGGCATCAGACAGAGGCAGGCCTGTTAGTTCGTCCCGCTTGCGGAAGAGTATCTGTCCGGCGAGGCCCAGGCCGCCTGCAATTTTGTAAGGTTGAACCGCTGGGCCTGACCAGCCGGGAGAGTTTGTGTTTCCGTCGCCGTAAACGAGCGCATCAATGGAATCTGTCACGGTGCTTCCTGGGGATAGAAGCCACATTTCATCGCCTGAATTGCTGAAGGCGGGGGCTTTTCCACTCATTTGGGGAACTTCGGGGGAAGTATCGGCGCCATACTCCCAATCTGGCAGGAAGCCGAAGCTGGCCTTAAAGGCCTGGGCCTTTTTGGCACACCATATGGCCTGACCAGGTGGAAGCGATGCTCCGCCGGGGAAGCAGACCTTACCTTCCCTGTCGGTAACGCACCATCCGCTCAGATCCGCTGCACAGGGGGATAAATTCCAGAGCCGGAAGGCTTCATCATCGTCATCGGGCTGGTAGCCATCGGGAAGGAGAGCATCTATTACAAGTTTCGGTAAAAGGTTTGTGGTATGCCTGGCCACATTATCTCCTAAGATGGATTCTGGGGAAATGGTAGAAACCGTAATGGCTGTGGTCAGGCTTCCACAGGCTCCTCCTCCATCCAGGACCGTGAAATTCCATGATATACTCTGGGCGGGCGGGAGGCTGCCCACTTCCCATACGAGAACGCCGGGGGAGGGCTGAGTGAGGGTATAGGGGGCAGAGTGATTCAGAAAAATGAGCGGGAAAGGCAGCGTTCCCGTAGCTAAGACGCTTTCGGCGGTAATGATACCGGCGTTCTCCAGGGTAACCGTATACGGTGAGGTGCCGCCGGGGAAAATTTTCTCCGGCCCCATCAAATTAACTTTAAGCTGACTTTCATCCTTAAAAAGGTGGATAGCCATGCTGGATGTGTTATCGGTGTAGTCTGTTTCCGTGAAATCCGCCGTTACAGTTACACTGTTGGTAAAATCGCCTGAGACCAGGGGCGAACTCTGGACGGTGAGTGTCACAATGTAAGGGCCCCTCAGGCCCGGGATGTAGGATGTATCCCAGCGCAGAACCTGCTGAGAGATCATGGTAAAGGTAAAAGGGCTCTGCTGTTCTATAAAGCCCAGGACATCGGGCAGTACGTCGGTGATAAAGGCCTTTTCTATTCCGGTGACACCAGCGTTGGAAAGCAGGATTGTGTAGGTTATTAATTCACCGGCCTTTGCCTGGGCTGGCCCCTGCTTGGCGATGACCAGATTGGGGTAGCTGGCAGAATTGAGGGCCTTAGGGGTGCCGGAGATGGGGTAACCGCAGGCATCAATTCCATTGCGGATTACACCGTTGTTTGTCCTCCAATTATCGGAGATATCGGGGCCAGCGGGGTTGAAGCGCTCCATCGAACGCCTTTCGGGGGATGACTGCCCAGCAGGCCATGAGCCTCCATCGCCATTAGCTGTGTCTACCAATCTTCCTGAGGCGTTACGCAGTTCCAATACCTCACCTTCATTAGATAGGGCGCCTGTGAAAATCTGGTCCGCAGGTATATCAGCTATTGCGTTATCGTTAGAGCGTTCCAGCAAGAAGAAGCCGTGAGGGGATATCGTGCCCCGCAGAGTTATAGAGGGCGAACCATCACTGGCCCTCAAAGTCCAACCATTAAGGGTTATAACCTCGTTTGTATTGTTATAGAGCTCGATCCACTCGGCGGTATGGCTGCAGACAGTGCCGGCCCATGCTACTTCGTTGATAACCACTGGGGGAGGTGTTTCGCTTTGGGATGTTGGGTTAGAAGTCAGGTTTTGTTCGGACATTGCCAGGGCGTAGCTTAGGGAAACCACGAACACTGAGGCGAGCATTGAAGGCAAAAAAACCTTCAGAGCAGGCCTCACTCTCAACATTCGAGCGTCTCAGGCCTCCAGACATTTAGAGTAAAGCTCCTCCAGTCGCTCCACGTGCTCCTCCATCGTCATTGGCGGCCGGACGTTCGCACGAAGGCGGGCCAGAAGGTCCGGGTCATCTATCAGCCGCTGGATAGCGGCACGCCAGGCAACGACATCGCCAGGGGGAAGAAGCAGGCCGTCTACACCATCGCGCACCCGTTCGGCCAGCGCGCCCAGCCGGGAAGCCAGAACCGGGAGGCCGGCGGCGAAGGCCTCAGAAATCAAAAGCGAGAAGGTCTCATACCAGAGCGAAGGTACTGCTACCACATCTACCTGTGCCAGCGCATTCCAGACTTCCTCCCGGTTCAGGCGGCCCAGGAAGCGGACGTTGGGGCCGGCCAGC
>JANXAG010000059.1 GCA_025062375.1 Anaerolineae bacterium
AAAACAATCTTTATGGAGGGAAAGATGCGGCGCATTCTCGTCCTTCATGGCCCCAACCTGAACCTGCTGGGCCAGCGGGAGCCGGAGATTTATGGCCGGGTCACGCTGGAGGAGATCAACGAGCAACTCCGGGCCTGCGCGGACAAACGAGGCGCAGAGTTGCGCATTTTCCAATCCAACCATGAGGGAGCCCTGATAGACGCCATCCACCAGGCCATCGGCTGGGCCGACGGGATTCTCATCAACCCTGGCGGCTACACGCATACCAGCGTGGCGCTGCGGGACGCCATCGCCGCCAGCGGGCTGCCTGCGGTGGAAGTCCACCTCTCCAACATCCACGCCCGCGAGCCCTTCCGGCACACCTCGCTGATCGCGCCCGTGTGCGTCGGCCAGATTTGCGGCTTCGGCTGGCGCAGTTACCTTCTGGGGCTGATCGCGCTGCTGGATATCCTGGAGACAGAGCGAAAGCCCCCTTGAAAACGAGATTGCGGCCCCTTTCCGCCTGCAGGACAAGCTGCTCGGGCTCCATCGGGATAATAGACCGGATTTTCTCCCCGAAAGCGCGCTTTAGGCAGTGGAAGGCAAAGCGGCCGGGAGTTTTTGCAATTTTCGCCACTGGTGTTATAATTAAATTGGGGAGGGGGGAGATGGCCAGCGTAACTTTTGAGCATGTTACCAAAAATTTTGGAAAAGTCGTAGCTGTTCGCGATCTTACGCTCCACATAGAGGATAAAGAATTTCTGGTCTTTGTAGGTCCATCGGGCTGTGGCAAGTCCACCATCTTGAGGCTTATTGCGGGACTGGAAGAGCCTACTGAGGGCAAAATCTACATCGGCGACCGCCTGGTTAACGATGTTCCCCCGAAGGACAGGGATGTAGCTATGGTTTTCCAGAGCTACGCTCTTTACCCTCATATGAATGTCTTTGATAACATGGCTTTCGGCCTTAAACTCCGCAAGTTCCCCAAGCATGAAATTGAGCGCCGGGTAAGAGAAGCGGCCAGAATTTTAGAGATAGAGGATTTGCTGCATCGCAAGCCCAGAGAGCTATCGGGCGGGCAGCGGCAACGGGTAGCTTTGGGAAGAGCCATTGTGCGGGAACCCAAGGTCTTCCTCTTGGATGAGCCCCTATCCAACCTGGATGCCAAACTGCGCGTTCAGACGCGGGCTGAGCTCATAAAACTTCACCAGCGGCTCCAGACCACTTTTGTCTACGTAACCCACGACCAAATGGAGGCCATGACCATGGGTACCCGTATAGCGGTTCTCAAAGATGGAGTCCTTCAGCAGGTGGATACACCCCAAAAGCTCTATAAGGAACCCGCTAACCTCTTTGTGGCCGGCTTCATTGGCAGCCCTTCCATGAACTTCTTTGAAGCAGTGGTGGCCGAAGAGGACGGCAAACTTGTAGTAGATGTGGGGACTTTCCGCGTCCAAATTCCCGACTCTAAAAGGGAAAAGGCTCTTCCCCTCAAAGGTAAGAAAGTAATCTTCGGAATAAGGCCCGAGCATATCTACGCCCCACCTTACGTTCCTCCCGGCATAAGTGCTGCCTCTGTCCGGGCTGAAGTGGACATAACCGAGCTTATGGGGAATGAAATCTTTCTCTACCTTCTGAGCGGTAAAAACCGTTTCCTGGCCCGGGTTGATCCCAGGGTTCATGTGAGGCCAGGGGAAATAATTGAAGTGGTTATGGACATGGAAAACATGCACCTTTTTGACGCTGTTACAGAAAAAGCCCTTTTGCACTGAGGAAGCCGTGCTACCGGTTTTCACTCGCAAGTTCCAGCGAAACGAGAAAAACTTTATGCCCCGTTCTTGCTATGGCGGGGCATAATTTTTCAAAACCAAATAGGAGGGTAAAAATGAAGCGTTATGCTTACATAATTTTTGCAGGCCTAATGGTGCTTGCTCTGACGTTGAATGCCTGCAAGCCTGCTCCAACCCCCACTCCTGTTCCTCCAACACCGACCCCTGTTCCACCAACTCCTGCCCCACCAACCCCCACCGTCCCACCCACGCCGGTCCTTAAAGGCACTGTTACCCTGTGGCATGCCTGGAAGGAAAAGGAAATTGAGAGCCTCAATGAAGTGATAAAGGCCTTCCAAGCCAAATACCCAGAAGTGAAATTTGACGTCCTATATGTCCCCTTTGATGACCTGCGCGGCAAGTATGAGACCGCTGCCTCTACTGGCGGTGGGCCAGCTGTGCTGATCGGCGCTGCCGACTGGGGCCCACCTTTCTATGAGGCCAAGCTTGTGGCAGATTTAACTCCATTTGTAACCAAGGAGTTCCTGGACACCATCCAGGAAGCAGCTCTGGGCGCGGTTAAATATAAAGGCGCCATCATTGGCCTCCCTCAAACCCTCAAAGGGGTCCTTATGTTCCGCAATAAGACCATTATCCCTCAGGCCCCCAAGACGTGGGAAGAGCTGGTGGCCGCCGCGAAAGCCGCCACTAAGGGCGATGTAGTCGGCGCTAACCTGGAATATGGCTTCTTCTTCTCCGCCGCTCACCTCCATGGCATTGGCGGCAAATTGATGGAGGAGAACGGTGACCCTGCCTTCAACAACGAAAAGGGTGTGGAATGGGTTAAGCTTCTGCTCTCCTTCAAAGAGGCGGGCCCCACTGAATACTATACAGATAACGATGTCAACCTCTTCAAGGCAGGGAAGGCCGGCATAATTATTGATGGCTCCTGGAACCTGAGCGCCCTGGCAGAAGCGATAGGCCCGGAAAATCTGGCTATTGACCCATGGCCTGCATACAAGGATGGCCACCTCTCTGGCTATGTCCAAACTGAAAACATCTACCTCAACCCCAACGTTACGGGCGACGACCAGAAGGCAGCCGTGGCTTTCATCCTTTTCTTCCTCTCTCCCGAAGCCCAGGCCATCCTGGCTGATCCCGCCAAGGCAGCTCATATCCCGGCCATCAAGGGTGTGGAGGTGAAAGATCCTCTCATGAAGCAGGTGATGGAAGCTTTTGCCCTGGGCACCCCCTTCCCCGTAATCCCAGAGATGAGCGCCTATTGGGCTCCAATGGACACCGCCCTGAAGTCGGTCTTTGACGAGGGAGCCGACCCAGCGCAGGCTCTCCAGAAGGCCTACGAGAGCATAGTGGCTAAGATCAAAGAGATAAGGGGTGGCCAGTAAGACATAGCCTTCGCCATGAGGGGTTAAACAGTGCGGGTGGAGGGGGTGAGAACCTTCTCCACCCGCTTGTCTTTTGGAAGGAGGCAGGATTATGAAAGGGGTAGCTCCTTCTTCCCGTTGGGATAGCTTCCGCCGTAAGCTGAGAGCCTCTTTAGGGCCGTGGCTTTATGTAGCCCCAGCGGGAATAGTGATGTTAATCATAACTTTCTTCCCCCAGGCTTTCCAGGTATGGATGGCCTTCACCGATTTTCGCATCAAACATTTGCGCTTCAATCTCTTCAACCCTAACACCTGGGAACAATTTGCCCCGCCTTTTGTGGGATTTGCCAACTTCTACAAAATCCTTACCAATCAACTGGCAATAGAGAACTATGACTTCTGGCGGCTTCTTCTGTTCAATATCGTGTGGACGGTGACCAACGTCTTTTTCCATGTGGTCCTGGGGGTTGGGATCGCTCTGGCCCTGAACAGCAGAGGATTGAAAGGGCGGCGAATTTACCGGGCGCTTTTTGTCCTGCCCTGGGCTCTGCCGGGATACATCACTGCCCTCACTTGGAGGAATATGTATGACCCGCGCTTTGGCGCCATTAACCAGCTTATAGAGGTCATTAACAGAACTTTCGGTACCAGTTTCCCCACGGATACCCGTTGGTTGGAAGTGGCGCAGCCTCCGATCGGCGGCCCCCTCAGTTTTTTGCCCCTTTCCTTCTACTGCGTGCTCCTGGCTAACATCTGGCTGGGATGGCCTTTCATGACCGTGGTGGCAACGGGAGCTCTTCAGGCTATCCCCGAGGAACTTTACGAGGCTGCCTCCATTGATGGTGCCAGTGGCTGGCAGAAATTCTGGAAAATTACTGTCCCACTCATACGTCCGGCGATGGTGCCAGCCATAATGCTGGGAACTATATGGACTTTCAACCAGTTCAATGTCATCTACTTCATTTCAGGTGGAGGACCCTTTGGGCGGACTGAAATCCTGGTGACTCAGGCCTTTAAGCTGGTTTATGAGCAGCGGCTTTACGGAGTGGCGGCAGCCTTCAGCCTTGTCGTCTTCTTCATCCTCCTCATCATCACCCTTATAAACAACCGCATAACAAGGGCAACGGAGGCGTACTATGCATAAGGGCAAAGCCATCCTGCGGCAGATCGCTTTGCATTTATTCCTTCTGGCCGTCACCGCCTTCGTCCTTTTCCCCATTCTCTGGATAGTATCACTGGCTCTGGACCCGCGCAATATTGATAAGCCGCTGGAGCTACGCCTGATCCCTCCCGGCGCTTCCTTGCATGCTTTCCGGAAAATACTTTTTGAACCCTTCCGTCTTCTGTGCAGGAACCCTTCCGATATTTCCACCTGCATGACTTTCTCCAAGCTCCTCTTTAATAGTTTGCTGGTTTCCCTGGGGACAAGTGTTATCGCCGTGATCCTGGGGGCTTCTGCGGCTTATGCTTTCTCCCGCTTTCAATTTATAGGACGAGAGGCGGGCATGTTGGGGTTTATCGTGCTCCTGATGCTGCCTGCATCGGCCACTTTAGCCCCTCTTTATGTTCTTCTGAGCCAGATCAAAATTGGTGGGGAACCCCTGAGGGCCACTTTGCCCGGCCTTATGCTGGCTTACGGCTCAGGAGCGCTGCCCTTTTCCATCTGGAACCTGAAAGGTTACTTTGACACAGTACCGCGAGAACTGGAGGAAGCTGCCCTCATAGATGGAGCTACCCAGCTCCAGGTCTTCCGCCATGTTGTGATACCTCTATCGGCTCCTGCCATTGCTGTAACTATCCTCTTCGGTTTCATGAGCGGCTGGACTGAATTCATTCTGGCCTGGACCTTCCTGGAGAACCCGAGCCGTTTTACCCTGGCGATGGCCTTGCGGGCAATGCAGGGACAGTTCGCAACCCCTTGGTCGGAGTTTGCGGCCCTCTCCATCCTCATGAGCATACCGGTGGTTCTTCTCTTCTTTGCCCTCCAGAGATACATTGTTTCCGGTCTGGCCATGGGAGCTGTTAAAGGTTAATTGATGGAGGATGAAGATGGTCAGGATAGGGGTTTTAACCAGTGGTGGTGATTCTCCGGGCATGAATGCTTGTATTAGGGCTGTTGTGCGCAGAGGGACCAGCCTGGGCATGGAGGTATGGGGAATAAAAAGGGGATTCAAGGGACTTATCAACGGCGAAATGGAAAAGCTGGATAACCGGAAAGTGGGTGGAATTATTCAAAAGGGGGGTACATTCCTTCAGACAGCACGTTGCCCGGAGTTCAAGGACCCGAAAGTGATGAGGGAAGGTTTGCGTCGCCTCAATGAGGCAAACATAGAAGGCCTGGTCATCATTGGTGGGGATGGCTCCATGCGTGGGGCTTATGCCCTCTATAAAATGGGATTTCCGGTGGTGGGAGTTCCGGCCAGCATTGACAATGATGTCTGGGGGACGGATATGGCCATAGGGGTTGATACTGCCCTCAATGCAGTGCTTCTGGCCATAGATCGGATAAAAGATACTGCCACTTCTCACGGCCGGGCTTTCCTTATAGAAGTTATGGGTCGGCAAAGTGGTTACCTTGCCCTGATGGGTGGGCTGGCTGGTGGAGCGGAAGCGGTGCTGATACCGGAAAAGGACACCTCTCTGGAAGAAGTTGCCAGTATAATAGAAGACGCTTACATCAAGGGCAAGCCTCACGCCATTATTGTCATTGCCGAAGGGGCGAAATACAAAACTCACGAAGTAGCTTCTTTCCTCACCAAGGACGAAGTGGGCTTTGAAGTGCGCACCACTATCCTGGGCCATATTCAGAGGGGAGGTTCTCCCACAGCTTTTGATCGTATCCTGGCCACTCGCTTTGGCGTAGCTGCTGTAGAGGCGCTTGCCAGCGGGCAGAAAGGGGTAATGGTGGCCCTGGTGGGCAACAAAGTGGAGCTAATACCGCTGGAAGAAGTGGTTAGCAAAAACAGAGGTTTGGATCTCAAACTTTTGGAAATGGCCAACGTGCTGGCTCAGTAAAACCGCAATAGCCTGTCATACAACAACTGAAAGAGCGGGCCCCGAACTCCCCATCCGGTAAAATTTAAAGGCCTTTCCCAAAAACCTTAAAAGGGAGCGATCAACCACCTTTAGCACCCTCCCCACGAGTGGGACCCAGAGCCGTGGCGAACCCAAAGCCCACGAGGGTG
>JANXAG010000060.1 GCA_025062375.1 Anaerolineae bacterium
AGCCTGGTTCAAGGTTCGCCATCCGTGAGGGAGGTAAAACCGTAGGAGCAGGCGTAATCACCAAGATAATTGAGTAGGCACCAGGGGGCGTAATATGGCCAAGAAGGCAGCAAGGATTATAATTACCATGGCGTGTACTGAGTGCAAAGAGCGCAACTACACCACAGAAAAGAACAAGGTGAATGACCCGGGGCGTCTTGAGTTGAAGAAATATTGCCCCCGGTGCCGTAAACACACCCTTCACCGAGAGGTAAGGTAGGCCCGTAGCTCAACTGGCAGAGCAGCGGTCTCCAAAACCGCAGGCTGCAGGTTCGAGTCCTGCCGGGCCTGCCTGGAAGACCGGTTAAGACACCGTCCACATGAAGTGGAACGGTGTCTTAAAAATGTAAAGGGGGGTATAAGTGCCGAAGGGGTCAGAATCCAGCCGAAAGTTTTCGCTCATACGTTACCTGAAAGAAACAAGGGCAGAGCTTAGGAAAGTCACGTGGCCAACCCGGGAAGAAGCCCTCAGGCTGACGGTGTTGGTGATAGTGACCATTTTGGTGATGGCTATCCTTTTGGGGTTACTGGATTACATTTACGCTAAACTAATGGACCTTATAATCTAAACATGCCGAAGGGAAAGAAAAAATCCGTCCTTGAAACGATAACCAAACTGGTGAGAGAGGCTGACCTGGCAGAAGCGGAAGAGGCCTCTCTGACTCCAGAGCATGAGGCAATTGCTCCCGCTCAGGAACAGGCGGAAAGCCAGGCAGCCTGGTACGTGGTTCACTGCTATTCGGGCTATGAAGAGAAAGTGAAGAAAAACCTTGAACAGCGCATTGAATCCATGGGGATGAAGGACTACATCTTTGACGTTTTGGTCCCCACCGAAGAGGTTATAGAGATCAGGGAGGGGCAGCGCCAAACGGTTAAAAGACGCATATTCCCGGGGTATGTTTTGGTCAAAATGATCATGAATGAGCGCTCCTGGTATGTGGTGCGCAACACCCCAGGCGTTACTGGATTCGTAGGAATAGGCAGCAAACCCACCCCTCTGACCGAAGAGGAGGTGGAAAAAATAATGCAGCGAGTTTACGCCCCGGCACCTCAGGTTGAGGTAGGGTTCAGGCCTGGAGAGAGGGTCAGGATTATAGAAGGGCCTTTTGCCGAATTTATTGGCATTGTGGATGAAATTTTCCCCGACAAGGGTAAAGTTCGGATTCTGCTTTCCTTCTTCGGTCGGGAAACACCGGTAGAATTAGACGTCCTCCAGGTAGAGAAAGCATAGCAAGGAGGTTAGAATTGGCCAAAAAAGTCGTAGCTGTAGTAAAACTGCAACTGCCAGCGGGAAAAGCAACGCCTGCTCCACCGGTGGGTCCCGCGCTGGGCCAGCATGGGGTTAACATAATGGCTTTCTGCAAAGAATACAATGCCCAAACGGCCCACATGGTTGGGGATATTGTGCCGGTGGAAGTTACCATTTACAGCGATCGTTCTTTCACTTTTGTCCTTAAAACTCCGCCGGTTTCAACCCTGTTGAAAAAAGCTGCGGGTATAGAAAAGGGGTCCAGTGAGCCCAATCGGCGGAAAGTGGGCAAAGTAACGCGTCAGCAAGTGAGGGAAATTGCTCAGCTCAAACTCCGGGATTTAAATACCAATGATATTGAAGCAGCTATGAGGATTGTGGAGGGCACAGCCCGCAGCATGGGGATTGAAATCGTGGATTAAAGACAGGAGGTTTTCAATGGGCAAAAGGGGGAAAAAGTATCAGGAAGTAGCCAAATTGGTGGACAAAAACAAAGAATATACTCCGGAAGAGGCGATAGAGCTTGCCAAAAAGACCATTTACACCCGATTTGACCCCACGGTGGAACTTCACATTCGCACGGGAGTTGACCCGCGCCACGCGGATCAGCAGATAAGGGGGGTGGCCCTTCTCCCCCATGGTACCGGTAAAAGGGTGAAAATTCTGGTTTTTGCAGAAGGGGAAGCAGCCAAGATAGCTCAAGAGGCAGGAGCCGATTACGTAGGAGGAGATGAGCTTATAGAGAAAATTATGGGTGGATGGCTTGACTTTGATCTGGCTATAGCAGTGCCTCAAATAATGGGTAAAGTGGCAAAGCTGGGCAAAATTTTGGGTCCCCGCAAGCTTATGCCAAGCCCGAAATCAGGCACTGTGGTGCCACCCGATGACCTTCCCAGAGTTATTGAGGAAGCTCGCAAAGGCAGGGTTGAATTCAGAGTAGATAAAACTGGAAACCTTCACATTCCTATCGGCAAAGCCAGTTTCACCACCCAGCAACTCCTTGAGAACATGGCAGCAGTAATGGATACAATTATGAAAATAAGGCCTTCGGGCCTAAAAGGTCAATACATAAAGAAGGTTTACCTGACGACAACGATGGGGCCGAGTATAAAAGTTAATACAGCGCTGGCCACTTCTCTTAAGCCGGCCGAGTAGGGTAGTTCGCCGTAGAAAGCAGGTGCGCACAAGCGCTTAAACAAGCCTGCCGAGGCGAAGGCCTGGCACTTTAAGGGTCTTTGCCTTTTGCAGGCGAAGGCCCTTTTTAAGTTTATGAAAAGGAGGTGGTAAAATTGCCGATAACAAAAGAGGAAAAGGTCAGAAGAGTTGCTCTCTACAAGGAAAGCATCGCTCAAAGCGAGGGGATAATCCTGACCAACTATATCGGGATGGATACAACTCAGATAAACGAGCTCAAGGGACAGCTTCGAGAAGTCGGCGGGAATTTCATGATAGTAAAAAACACTCTTCTAAGGATTGCCTTGAAAGACCTTGGCCTTCCGGTGTCGGAAAATTTCACCGAAGGGCCCACAGCTATAAGCTTCGGGAAAGATTTAACTAAAGTAGCCAAGAAGCTTATTGATTACTCCAAAAACGTGGGGCTTCCCGGGTTAAAGGGTGCCATCCTGGGGAATAGAATTCTGAAGCCGGAGGAAGTGGAGACTCTGGCCAAGTTGCCTTCCAGAGAAGAATTATTGGGGCAGCTTGTGGGGGCCTTGCAGTCCCCCGTTTATGGTCTGGTGTATGTTCTTGGTGGAATTATCCGGAGCTTGATTTACGTCCTTCAGGCTCGGGCTAAGCAATTGGAAACCCAATCTTGAAAGGAGGGAGGATAAATGACGAAGGAAGAGATTATTGCGGCTATAGAAAAGATGACAGTCCTTGAGCTGGCTGAACTGGTCAAGGCTCTGGAGGAAAGGTTTGGCGTATCGGCAGCGGCGCCTGTGGTGGCCGCTGCGCCCGTGGCCGCTGCTGCAGCAGCGCCAGCAGCTCCAGCTGTTGAGGAGAAAACTCAGTTTGATGTCTATATAAAGGACTCTGGCCCCAAGAAGATCCAGGTAATTAAAGTGGTACGGGAGCTTACCAACCTGGGCCTCAAGGAGGCAAAAGATCTGGTTGAAAGTGCCCCCGCTAAACTTTTAGAGGGGGTCTCCAAAGAGCAGGCTGAAGCTGCTAAGGCCAAACTGGAAGAAGCAGGCGCTGTGGTTGAAATTAAATAAAATAAAAAATAAGCGTTCCTCGCTGGAGGCTACTTGAAAGTAGTAGTTCTCCAGCGAGGAATTACTCCCGCTTCAGGAGCAAAACAAAATGCCGATAGAAATCCCCTCTGACCTCATAGAGCGGGTGGTTTTGGCTTTTCAAATTTTTTTGGGGCTTGCTGGAGCTTTTTGGCTGGCTCTTTGGGTCAGCATTTTAATATGGACCTACAGGGACATAAAATCCAGGACAAGGGACACACTGCTTCAACTTTTAGCCGTAGCTATGGTCTTTCTCTTTAATCTACCCGGGCTACTGCTTTACTTTTTGCTTCGCCCTCGAGAAACCTTAGCGGAAGCTTATGAGAGAGCTTTGGAAGAAGAGGCTTTGCTCCAGGGTATAGAAGAGCGAGAAGCCTGCCCGGGCTGCGGACGCAGAGTGCACAACAATTTTATCCTCTGCCCCTATTGTCACACGCGTTTGAAGAAAGCCTGCAAAGCTTGCGGACGATTGTTACATCTGAGCTGGGATCTATGTCCTTACTGTGGGGCAGAGCAGGGATAAGGCCTCCAGTTTATGTGCGCCGGCCTTAGAACAGAGAACAGGAGGTAGACTTGAGGCGAGTGAGGTTTAAGCAAATAAGGCTTCTGTGGAACCTTTTTTGGGACCCCAGGGTCCCCCTGTGGTTTAAGGTCCTGGTGGTGCTTATCCCTCTGGTTTACATCCTTCTTCCCACCGATTTATTCCTCGATACCGCACCGATTCTGGGCCCACTTGATGACATTATTCTGGTGCTTCTGGTCTTAAAGGCTTTTCTGGAACTGACCCCACGCCGGGTACGGGAGGAACAGGAACGCCGGATGGAATCAATCTCAGCGCCTTACAGGGTGCTGGATAAGAAAGAAGGAAAAAATTAAAGCTCAGCTACCAGGTCGTATTCCAAAGCTTTAACAATGCGCACCTGAACTATCTCCCCGGGGTTCAATTTCCCTTCCACCAGAACCAACCCATCTATTTCAGGGGCATCCCTGTAGCTGCGCCCTACGCTGAGGCCTTCTCCATAGCCTTCCACCAGTATTTCCAACCTTTTGCCCACGAATTCCTGGTTTTTCCTGTAAGAGATATGCTGCTGAACTGCCATAAGTCTGCGGTACCTTTCTTCCTTTACTTCCTCTGGAACCTGGTCCGGAAGGGAAGCAGCAGGCGTCCCCTCTTCTCGGGAGTAAATGAAAATTCCTACCCGGTCAAAGGCCATTTCTTCTACAAAGTCCACCAGGTATTGAAAGGCTTCCTCCGTCTCCCCCGGATATCCCACGATGAAAGTTGTCCTTATGGCGATGTCGGGAATGGCCTGGCGGATTTCTCCTATGAGCTTTCTCACCCTTTCCGGAGTATAGGGGCGACGCATTTTCCGGAGGATGTCTGGATGAGCATGCTGGAGAGGCATATCAAGGTAATGGCAGATTTGAGGGATCGAACTCATGGCTCGGATAAACTTTTCGGTTATGTGTACGGGGGAGGTGTACATTATCCTGAGCCATTTAAGCTCAGGGGCTGCTTCCAGGATTTCTTCTATAAGGGTTATAAGCCCGTCCCTTTCACCCCGGTCCAGACCGTAGGCAGTTGTGTCCTGGGCCACCAGTATAAGCTCTTTGACTCCTGCTTTAGTGAGCCGGCGCGCCTCTTCCACGAGGGCCTGGCGAGGGAAACTCCGAGCTGGCCCCTTTATTTCTGGTATAGTGCAGAAGGCGCACTTTGAGCTGCATCCTTCGGAGATTTTAAGGTAAGCTGAGCTTCCCCACGAAGCCGAAAGACCGGCGGAATCAAATGGGGTTTTCTCAGGATCTCCCAGCAGGATAATTTTCTCTCCCCAGGCTTCCTTCAGTTTCTCCACCACCTGTCCTATCTCCATCCACCTTCTCGTGCCCAAGAAAGCATCGGCTTCGGGAATCTCCTCCAGCAGTCTTTTACCCCAGAGCTGAGGCAGACACCCAGCTATAATTAGACGCTGGCCTTTCTTTTTCTTTCTGGTGTATTCCTTCGCCACTTTCAGGGATTCTTCCCGGGCCCGTTCTATGAAACCGCAGGTGTTTATTATGAGCACATCCGCCTGCCGGGGGGAAAGGGCAAGTCGGTAACCTTGCTGGAGGAGCTTTCTCTCCATTCCGCGGCTATCTACCTCGTTTTTGGGACAGCCAAGGGTTATTATGTGAAAACGCATACTTACCTCTTGGCGGTTGAGCTTGAAATGAAGGTTCAGTTGCTGCCGGTGTGTTGTTAGGTGTGGGTGTAGGAGTTTCTTCGGGTGTAGGGGACGGAGTTGGTGTAAAAGTGGGGGTTGAGGTTGGAGTTGGCGAAGGGGTAAGAGTTGGAGTCGGCGTAAAAGTGGGGGTTTGAGTTGGGGTTGGCGAAGGGGTAGGAGTTGGAGTCGGCGTAAGAGTAGGGGTTATGGTTTCTGTGGGAGTAATGGTTGGAGTTGCGGTGAGAGTTGGGGTGGGAGTTGGAGTTAAAGTCG
>JANXAG010000061.1 GCA_025062375.1 Anaerolineae bacterium
GTGAGACCGGGCAGGATCAGCCCCAGTCCGGCCAAGATCTCAGCCGTGCCACTCAGGTAATGTAAGGCAGGGGGTAGCTCATACATCCAGGCCATCGGCGCAGGCAGGCCGGGTGGCACAATGAAATGAACAAGGCCGGTGAAGAAGAAGTAGAGACCCAGCAGGATTTGCAGGACCCATAAAAGAATGTTCATAAAGCGATCTCCTCCTATGCGTCATTGGCTTTCAGTCGTATAGATAGTGGGCATCGTGTGCCAGCACTAGGATACCCGGTTTGGGCACGATGTCCTGGCGGCCTTATTGCTTTATCCTCATGATGTGTTGGCATATGACAAATAGGAGTTACGCAGTTCGCTTCCCCAGGGGGCTTTAGGGGCGGAGCCGGGCACCGAAGGCACTCGGCTCCGCCCCCAATAAAATCTTTTATTTTTATCTCCTCTCTCCCCTCTCCACGGCCTTTTAGGCCGTGGAGAGGGGAGAGAGTGGGGCCATCCCACCTCGCCCAGCAGGCTCCCAGCTGCGTAATTCTTACATTTGCAAGGCAATGGCCTTACTGTATTCTCAATAGTTCATGGGTATGAGCGTCAATGGTTATAATAATGTTTCCTTGATATTCTCCCACTTTCTGGCCGGTCCAGAGGTCGAAAAGGGAGTATTTTCTGTCTGGATTCAGGCCTATCTTAGCTAAAGGCAAAGTAATTGTAGTCCTGCGGTTGCTCCAGTTGAACAGGCCGACTAGCGATGCATCCTCGCCTGGTACGTGCCAAATACTGGGCAAGGCACCGTAAGTCAGACGCTGGCTATCACCAAACACATTTATGGCACCGAAGGCAGCTAAAAAGTCTGGCCTATCAAAAAGATCTAAAGGCCTGGCCCTCAAACCGGAGGTGCTCAACGTGATGAGGGCGACATTGTTTAGCAAGTCTATCTGTTCCGGGGACAGGAAGGTCAGGTCTCCAGCAAGCCACAGGTTGCCGTTCAGCGCGTAGGTAGCGATAAGGGTTTTTGCTTCCTGGAGAGACCAGGGATCAAGTCTGACTCCTTCACCCGTCTGTGTATTGAAAAGGTGGCCCCTGGCAAAGTAACCGGCTATATTGTTCCGGATGTACCAAGTAGCATATTGCCAATTAAGCCATGGAATATCACTTGTTGTTAAGTCAGCACTCAGGCGAAACTCCGTGTCCATCCCCATGCGGCTTTCGTTGAGGATTCCCACCGGGGCCAACCATGGGCCTATGGCTTGCTGGATATAAGCTCTATCGCCTGCTCCTCTTCTGATCGCCAGCAAGCCCTGACGCAAAGCTTCCAAAGAGGTTACAGTAGGGTTGTATCTTTTGCCTTCCACTGCACCTGCTTGCAAGAAGTCCAACTTAAGGTACTCGTATCCCCACTCATTAACTACAGTGCTGAAAAGTCTTTCCAACCATGTCTGTACCTCTGGGTGAGAGCCATCTAAGACATACCTCTCCGGGGCACCGGGGTCTTGTCTATAAACATATAGCAAACCATTTCTATCTTTTACAAACCAATCGGGGTGCTGACGCAAGAGAGCCGACTCTTTATCAACCAAGAAGGGAGCGAACCATAAGCCTGGCTTCAATCCCAGTTTGCGGATCTTCTGGGCAGTGGCTTTCATCCCTTCGGGGAACTTTTCATTAGCCTCCCAATCACCGCGGAAGGTGAACCAGCCGCTATCTATCAGGACATATTGATAGGCAGGAGATAGTCTCTCCTTCATGAACATAGCATTACGCAATACGTCTGCCTCAGTAATCTTCCGATAATAGTAAGGCCAGGAGCACCATCCGAGGGAGGGAGGCGCCGGCTTAACCTGGTTAATCTTTCCCACGGTCAGCCCATACTCATCCAGGCAGGCCAGAGGGTTACTGCACACCCCAATTATAATCTTTTCCGAAGAAAAGGCCTGACCCGGGAGCAAGAGCGCATCACCCAAGTTATTCACGTTCCATCCGGAGATTCTACCGGAAAGAGGGTTCTGACGCATATCAATAAAGGTCTTCCATTTCTCAGCTGTGAGGGTCCCAGCAATAAATCCTATCCCCTTCTTTTTATTCCAGAAGGCATGCACCCACCAGCCGGAGTAATCGCCAAAGCGAAGGTTACCCGTGCCGTCAGGCAAGGATACGGGCACCCTTATGTAAGGCACAGGCAGCACAGGCACTACCCCCCTGTAACCAACGCTGGTGTAACTGTTGATAAAGGCTACAGCTCCCCTTAGAGATAGGGCTTCGGAGAATCTGCCGTTTTTTCCCACCGCAAGAGGCTTCAGGCCCCCCACCTGTATGGCTTGTTGGCCCATATTGGCCAGCGTATGTTGGAAAATTGCATGATCCTTATTTTCGTATAAAGTGATCTTCACTGACCATTTGATTCCTTTGCTCTCCGTGCTAGTTATAATCAGAGTGCTACCAAGGCCTAAAGTATCAATTGCAGTGGTTTTACTCCACTTCTCCCATGTAAACTGTGGGCTTGTGCGTTCCTCTCCGTTAAGCCAAGCGCTGAAGTATGCGCCTTCAAAGAGCTCCCGACCTTCAGCTGCAAAGGAGAGCAGTCCGTTGCACCGGTCAAAGGAGACAGTCACACGACCATTGGTGAGGGAGACCGTCCCCTCTTGGTCAGTGGCGCAGTGGGAAAAAGGCAAATCCTTTTCCAGTTCCACGGGGCCATGATTTGTGCCAGTTATAGTTTCTAAAATCATGACGGCTAAAATTAAAACTGATAGCAGACTGCTTAGGATTTTACGCATGACTTCTCTCTCCTCAAGATCAATATTTCGTCCTGGAAATGTTGCAGGCTTTGCTTAAAGCTTTATCTCGCAATATCCTTCCCATTTGCAAGGCTAGATGTAGGACGTAAACCAGCCCCTTGACTGCAGGCCCTTCCATCTGGCGTCTTTGCTTACGACTCCTGGTATCGTCCCCAAGCTTGCGCTGGATCGCAGGCTGCGCTGTCTCATTCTTCCACTGCTGGCCGTATACTTCATCCAGCGAGGCCGCGGGTACCCATCTTATGCTCACAATCCTCTCTGTAGCGACCAACCTCTCACCGCGCCGAACGGACGGAATGAGGTCTCTTCCCAGAACCGTCTCTCGCCCTCTCCCCTTCTGGCCATGCTGGGACGCTCCCGCTTCAGCCCCTTCAGAAACCAAGTATCACCCCCCGCTCTCTTTCCCCAAGCGGTCCAAAAGCTGTCGCAGCCTTCTCCTCACATCCGGTATCTGGAGTTTCCCATGCGCCCGGCACAGGGTTGAGGGATCCGGTATGCTTCGGAGCCGCAAGGCCCAGCATCCCTGGTCTGTTGGCGAGAAGGCATTCCTCCATATCCCGTAGGTGTCGTGTGCCAACACATCGTTCCGCCCAGAGGACTTATTAACCAAGCAGAAACCGCCAAGACATCATGCTGACCCGGATGAGGGCCCAGCTGACAGCAATTCCCAAGCGTTCCAGCGGACCGCTTTGGACGGAGGGGGACGCCGGACGCTCTTGCTTCTGGAGACCAGGGAGCACCGGCTCCCGAAGCGGAAACAGATGGACGCCCCATCGTTTCCACCCAGGCCGATTGGGTGCTCCGGGCCAGCCAGGTAAGTGTTTTACCAGACATGACGGTCGTAATCCTGGTGAAACCGCCCAATCAATGGCTGGCTTTTCAGCTCGCCGATAGCGGAAAAGACCAGCTCGGCGCCCACCCTCAGGTCCAGGCGGACCAGGCGTCCCAGAGCATCCGGGTGGGTGTTCCCCCCGCTGAAGCATACTTCATTGTCCACCTGGATATAGGTGGGGATCTCCACAGTCTTCCAGACATAAACAGCAAAATCCTGGGCCTCGGCCGTGCGCCGACGGTCATTAAGCGGGTGCGAAGGGCAAAACGGCCCATGGGCTTCAGGCCTGGACCCATCGCAGCCTGGGCTTCCCGTTCCCTGCGGGTCTCCGAAATGGCCCGGCAGACGGAGTCCGGAAGTCTGCGGGAGAGGCGCTGCGGACGCCGGGAACGACTCTTCAGGCCCTCCCCCTCTTCCTGGCGGAAGCGTTGCCGCCCTTTTCGGACCCACCGTTCCGAGCAGTCCAGTCTTTGGGCCACTTCGGTAACCGTATATCCGGCACGCCAGATATGAACAGAAGTTACGCAGTTCGCTTCCCCGGGGGGGCTTTGGGGGGACCATTCCTCCTCGTCCGACCAGCTCCCAGCTGCGCAACTCCTAAGATAGTATAACGAGAGCACCAGTCGAACCTGTAGGGAGAGCGACACGGGGTGCCGCCAGGGCATTGGGCATCCAGAATACCCGAGAGTAAAGCATGGGCCACCGCAAAATAATCACACACGCTTGTGCTCATCCATCGCAATTCTCATCGCACTCCCCTTATGGTTTGTCTTCTGTTCCGCTCAACAGCACTGAGCTCAGCTGTCCTGCGGAGCAAGCAAAGCGGGCAGAACCCAGTCGGCTGAAGTGAGATACTAGGCCGTGCACACCCTTTTCCGATGTGACAGATTTTCACCGCCGAACATCATCACAAGGACAATGGCTACAAGACAATACAAAATCGCCAGAACCGCAATAGACGTGCCGCTTATTATGACTCCTGAGGTGTTTAGAGCAATGTGAAACAACGTTACCAGCAGAAGACTGCCCTTGGTGCTATTGTACAGCCAGGTATAAACAAAAGATCCCGCGACCACGCTGACAAACCAAGGTAGGAATGGATACCCCGACATCGGATTACCAACCCAAAAGAAAAGTGGCAAATGCCAAAATCCCTGCAAAACACCAACTATGAGCGTAGCAACCAGAGCAGTATATCGCTTCTGCAAGTGTGGTAGCGCAAAGCCGCGCCAACCAACTTCTTCCCATGGGTTGGAGAGCAAAGACATCACGAAGGCGGAGATGGCGAGAGGGAACAGGTCTCCTTGAGGCTCTGGCTGCGTTGCAGAAAAGCCCAGAGATTTCATTATGTGCTGTCCCACAACGAGAAGAATAATAGGGCCTAACGCTGCGACAAGATACCATACCAGACCAACCCGCCATTGGATAAGTGCCTTAAGTAAGTTCCTAACCTGCCCCCTACCATACGCTATCTGTATCACAATAGCGGCTGCCAGGGCTGGACCAACAGCAGGAAGGATGAGAAGAAACTGGAAAGCGGGATGCCCAAACGGGGCAATACCGCGTGATCCCATCACCACTGGTATCCACCCAAGCCATGAGACGCTGAAGGCCAGAATGTAAAACCAAACAATGGGATATCGGATCATTCTCGCGCCTGACCTTTCCTGCGATGAGGGTGCTGATATCGACTCGCGCTTGAGCGGTGGTTAGCCGAGCACAACGAAGCCAAGCCGTTAGGTGAAAACGCATCCAGGTAACCACTGACTTCCTAAGGGCCTTGGGGGCACGGACCATGCGTAATGGAGGCGTCCCAAGCTTAGCCGTATCGTAATCCAAGAAGCATCGCCCTGTCAATCCTCGTGCCGCCAGAGCACTGGCCCAGCCCTTCCGTGCCAAAGCTCATGAACCGCAGGCGGCAAGCCCGGCGTCGAAAAGAAAGAGTTCGGGCGGGCAGGCGGCTTCG
>JANXAG010000062.1 GCA_025062375.1 Anaerolineae bacterium
GGTGGAGGGGCGAGAGGTTTGCTCCAGATTTAAGCCTGGATTAACTTTTAACCCCCGAAGCTCTTCCCCTGAAGCTTTGAAGCCGCTACCGCTATTTGCCCCAGGCTTATGCCGCCATCGTTCGGGGGAACTTGGGAGTGAAGGAACACCTGAAAGCCCTTCCTTTCAAGAAGAACAGCAGCTTTTTCTGTAAGAATTCGGTTCTGGAAGCATCCTCCTGAAAGGGCAACCTTCCTTATTCCTACCCTTAAAGCCACCTGAACTATGCTTTCCACCAGAGAGTTGTGGAAGCGAGCCGAAATTAACCCCGGTCCTTTACCCTGTCTCAAATCCCTTATTACCCCCTCCACAATGGGCCTCCAGTCCAGTAACATGATGCCATCTTTTTCTTCAAATTCTACGGAGTAGCAATCCTGACAGGATAGGTCAGCGGCGAACTCCAGAGCCATGGCCGCCTGCCCTTCAAAGGTTGTTTTCTGGCATATCCCCGCCAGGGCTGAAACGGCATCAAAGAGGCGTCCGGCGCTGGTGGTGACCGGAGAGTTGAAGCCCCTTTCCAGCATTCTAACCAGAATTTTACGCTCAGAGGGGGTAAAGGAAGCTACAGGTGGTAGATTTTCCATGTCAAAGACTTCATCGCCGTACATTTCCCAAAGGAGAGCCAGTGCTGTTCGGCGAGGCTCCCTTACAGCCACTTCACCTCCAGGGAGGCGAAAAGGGCGCAGGTGAGCCACCCGCCGAAACCCTGAGGCATCTCCCAGGAGAAATTCCCCTCCCCATATTGTCCCATCAAGCCCATAACCGGTTCCGTCCCAGGTAACTCCTAAGGCTTCTCCCTGTACCTGATTCTCCGCAAGGCATGAGGCCAGGTGGGCATGGTGGTGCTGGACCGGAATCAGGGGGATATCCGAATGATGGCGAGCCCACAAAGTGGAGAGATAATCGGGATGGAGGTCGTGAGCAATGGCAGCCGGAGTTACTTCATACAGGCGCAGAAAATCAGCTATTACTCTTTCAAAAGCCCGAAAAGCCTCAGGAGTTTCAAGGTCTCCTATATGCTGGCTTATAAAAACCTGATTGCCCACGCTCAGCGCTACCGTGTTTTTAAGGTGGGCCCCTACGGCCAGTATGGGGGGAATTGGCTGGGAAAGAAGCACCGGAAGGGGTGCATATCCCCTGGCCCGACGCAGAAGGCGAGGCTTCCCCAAAACTATCCAGGCCACACTGTCATCCACATGGCGGACTATGGGCCGGTTGTGGATAAGGAAGAGCTCGGCAACGGGGCCAAGACGCCTCAGAGCTTCGTTTTCATCAGTACAGATAGGTTCATCGGTCAGGTTACCGCTGGTGGCTACTATGGGGAAATCAATCTCCCGCAAAAGGAGGTGGTGCAGTGGGGTATAGGGCAACATTATGCCCAGATTAGGATTACCCGGCGCTACATTTTCTGCCACAGGAGCTCCAGGCTTGCGAGGCAAAAGCACTATCGGCGCTTCAGGAGAGGAGAGAAGGCTTTCGGCTTCGGGGGTAAGTTCACATATAAGGCGAGCTTGTTCCAGATCCCGCACCATCAAGGCAAAGGGCTTATCCCGACGGGGCTTTCTCTCTCTGAGGCGCTGGACGGCCTGGGAATTGCGGGCATCAACTGTAAGGTGGAATCCCCCAAGACCTTTCACTGCCACTATTTTGCCTTCCCGCAGGGCTATGCCCGTAAGGTGCAGGGCTTCATCCCCGGAGGCCAGCTTTCTCCCTTCCGCATCCCACAATTCCAGATGAGGGCCACATAGGGGACAGGCGTTGGGCTGGGCATGGAAGCGACGATCAGCAGGGTTATTATATTCAGAAGCACAATCCGGGCACATGGTAAATCGGCTCATCGAGGTATTGGGCCTGTCGTAAGGCAGTGATTGAATTATAGTGAAGCGAGGGCCACAGTTGGTGCAGTTGGTGAAAGGATAGCGGTAGCGACGGTCTGAAGGGTTAAAGATTTCGGCCAGGCAGTCAGGGCAGGTAGCTATATCAGGAAGCACCAGGACGGTCTTTTCGCCCTGCTCTAAACTGTGGCGAATTTCAAACCTGGTGTAACCTGCGGGCTCAAGCCAGGAAGATCTCAAATTCTGGATGATGGCTCTCGGAGGTTTCTCAACGGTCAGCCTTCGGAGGAATTCCTCCAAAGAGGCCTCACCTCCTTCTACTTCAATGAGCACCCCCCTGGTATCGTTTATGACCCATCCCGCAAGGTTAAGGCTGGTGGCGAGCCTGTAGACGAAGGGACGGAACCCAACGCCTTGAACTGCCCCCTTAATTTCTACACGAAGGCGTTTCTTACCTTCAACAGGAGCCATGTCATCCATTTTTCAAACCCTTCCCCTGTTTTGCAGGAGAGGGGGAAAATGGGAACCTCAGGATTTACCATGTATATCCCGCGCTTGAAATATTCCAGGTCAAAATCCAGGAAAGGCAGGAGATCAACCTTGTTGAGGATTATAACATCGGCTATGGCGAAGATGTCTGGATATTTGTAAGGCTTATCCTGCCCTTCGGGGAGGCTGGCGATTACAACGTTGAGGTGAGTGCCCAGAGGGAAGTAAGCAGGACAGACGAGGTTCCCCACGTTTTCCACAAAAAGCAGGTCTATTGGCCCGAGGGACGACTGACTCAGGGCCGAGCGGATCATTGGGGCATCCAGGTGGCAGCTCCCTCCGGTATTGACCTGAATAACGGGTATTCCTCTGGAGGCAATGGTTTGAGCATCCAGGCTGGAAGCTACGTCTCCTTCAATAACCCCAACCTTTATGTCCTGTGGGAGGCGCTCCGCTGTTGCCAGGATAAAACTGGTCTTCCCGGCCCCAGGGGAAGCCATAATGTTCAGGGAGAAAATTTTTCTCGAATCAAAGAAGGCCCTGTTCTCAAGGGCTACCTGGTCGTTAGCCCTCAACAATTCCTTCATTAGTGTTATTTTCATTTCCCTCTCCTGCATGCCACATGGTGGAAATATTATACCACGCCAATCCTGCAAAATAAAGGTCCATTCCGGCTTCCTGGAGGCTTTCGCTCCAAGTGTTTATTTCCTTTAACCCTTGCGATGGGGTATAATTTAGTGGGAGGCCAAAATGGAGGAAAGGATAGTTTCTCCGAAAGCCAGAGGTGATGAATTCAGGGCAGAAGTTTCCCTGCGCCCCAGAACCCTTGATGAATACATAGGTCAGGAACAAATCAAGGAAAGCCTCCGCATAGCCATTCAGGCGGCTAAGGAAAGGGGAGAACCCTTGGATCACGTCCTTCTCTATGGTCCCCCCGGCCTTGGCAAAACCACTTTAGCCTACGTCATAGCTCACGAGATGGGTGCCGATATCCACATAACGGCAGGCCCAGCTATTGAGCGCACCGGAGATCTGGCTTCTATACTTTCCAACCTCAAAAGGGGCGACGTCCTTTTCATAGACGAAGTCCACCGTCTGGCCAGGCCAGTGGAGGAACTCCTTTATCCGGCTATGGAGGAATTCTGCCTGGACATAATAATAGGCAAAGGGCCTGCTGCCAGAAGTATACGCTTGCCCCTCCCACGTTTTACCGTTATCGGAGCTACTACGAGGCTTGCGCTGATGACCTCCCCCTTGCGTTCCCGTTTCGGCCTGGTCTACAGGTTAGATTTCTACAGTCTGGAAGCGATGCAGCAGATTGTCCTTCGCACTGCCCGGCTCCTTGGAGTAGAAATAGATAGAGGCGGAGTGGAGGAAATAGCCCGCAGGTCAAGAGGAACCCCAAGGGTAGCCAACAGGCTCCTGCGCCGGGTCAGGGATTACGCTCAGGTCAGAGCTGATGGAAAGATAACCAGGGAGGTAGCCCGGGAAGCCCTGAGTCTTCTGGAAGTGGATGAAATCGGGCTGGATGCTCTGGACCGGAAAATCCTTCTGACCATCATTGAAAAATTTGATGGTGGGCCGGTGGGAGCTGAAGCCATTGCCGCCGCCGTAGGTGAAGAGCCCGACACCATTGCCGATGTAATTGAACCTTATCTGATGCGCATAGGTTTCTTGGAGAGAACGCCTCGCGGCAGAGTGGTAACCCGTAAAGCTTATGAGCACCTGGGCTACCGTATCCGGGGGAAACCCTTCAGCCCCGGTTTTTCTGACCATGGCGCTCCCCAGATTCGTAAGTGAAGAGGTAGAAGTAAAATTCTCCGCCAGGCCCGGCCTTCCCGAAAGCATCATCTGGCGCGGAAAAGAATACAAAATTGTGGAAATTAAAAGGGTTCACCGCTTTATGGATTTGAGGAAACCGTGGTGGCGCCGCAGGCACAGAGATTATTTCCTAGTAAAAGTGGAAACAGGCGAA
Source organism: Anaerolineae bacterium (assembly GCA_025062375.1). NCBI lineage: Bacteria > Bacillati > Chloroflexota > Anaerolineae > Anaerolineae bacterium. Next base: position 4,339 of record JANXAG010000062.1, read on the forward strand.
ACCTTTGAGATTTACTTCCACCGCGGCCCCGGACGACAGTACTGGGTGCTCTTCAAGGCTTATCGGGAAGAGGAAGTTTAAGTTAAGCCCTTTTTCAGAGCTTCGTAAACAGCCATAATGTTAGCTTTGTGAATGGGTTCTCCCATTGCCCCCATAGCGAAGGGGGATTTGCCAAATTCTTCCAGTTTAACCTTAAGCAATTTCTCCAGCGGGCGCTTCCTGCTTATAGCTTCAGCTACTTTGGCCTTCAAATTCCGGAGATAGCGAATGTTATCTTCCAGCACATCCGTTATTTCCCCTTTCAGGAGGACTCCTCCGTGCCCCTGCACCACGTAATCAAGGCTTAACCCCTTTAAAGTCTCCAGCGAAGCGATAGCCAGGTCCACATCCCCATCGGTTACCAAAGGTATGGGCATGAGGAGATCACCGGCAAAGAGGATTTTTTCCTCCTGGATAT
>JANXAG010000063.1 GCA_025062375.1 Anaerolineae bacterium
CCCACGAGTGGGACCCAAAACCATGGCAAACCCCAAGCCCACGAGGGCGGGTAAAATTCTCAGGCGAAACAATCTCTCGCTTTTTTAGGAAACTCACCACAATGTGTCCTGCGCGTGATAAACCTCAGAGGCTTTGCCGTATTGAGCTGACAGTAATGGAATGCCTTCTTGAGGCACGGATTGTCTATTAGTGATAGCCCCTGATAGTGATTTGATACTACATGGAAGGGCTTTCTCCGTAAAATTACCCATGAATACTCCTGCTTTGGAGAGTAAAATGTTGCTCAAAACCGCGAGGCCTGTGGGAATAGTCGGCTATGGTGCTTATCTACCAAGATACCGTATAAAAGCTGAAGAGATAGCCCGGGTTTGGGCTCAGGGGAACGTGGAGCCTCCGGTAAGGGAAAAATCTGTTCCAGGCCTTGATGAAGATACTGTCACCATCGCTTTAGAAGCTGCTCGCAATGCCTTAGCCCGGGCTCGCATAGATCCCGGGGCCATCAAAGCTGTGTGGGTGGGAAGTGAATCCCATCCCTACGCGGTCAAGCCCACAGGAACCATAGTGGCTGAGGCTCTGGGAGCAACCCCTTACGTTCAGGCTGCTGACTGGGAGTTTGCGTGCAAAGCCGGGACTGAGGCTCTTCAGGCTGCTATGGGCTTTGTGGGCTCAGGCATGGCCGATTATGCCCTCATCATAGGAGCAGACACCGCTCAGGGGCGCCCCGGTGATGCTTTGGATTACACAGCTGCAGCAGGTGGTGCTGCATTTATCATTGGCCCGGCCCAGGAAAGCCTTGCCATTATTGAAGCCTCCTGTTCTTATGTAACCGATACTCCGGATTTCTTCCGTCGTTCCGGGATGAATTATCCCAGCCATGGAGCACGCTTTACTGGAGAGCCGGCCTATTTCCATCACATTGAAATGGCTGCCCGCACCCTTATGGAAAAGACAGGATACAAACCTCAGGATTTCGCCTATGCAGTCTTCCACCAGCCCAATCTTAAGTTCCCCCAAACAGTAGCTAAAAGGCTGGGCTTTGCTCCTGAGCAAATTAGGGATGGCCTTTTGGTTGGGGAGATCGGCAATACTTATGCTGCTTCTTCCCTGATAGGTCTTACGGCTGTCCTGGATATAGCCAAACCTGGTGAGAGGATTCTGCTGGTCTCCTTCGGTTCTGGCGCCGGGAGCGATTCTTTCTCCATCTTGACCACGGAGAAACTGCCTGAGAGGCAACCTCTGGCTCCTTCCACCCGTTCTTACATTATGAGGCGGAAGGAAGTTGATTATGCCCTTTATGCCCGATTCCGCAAATTACTGGAGATGGAGTGATGAGGCGCAGGAGAGAGGTAGCCATAATAGGAATTGGCCAGACCAGGGTAGGGGAACATTGGGATAAATCCATAAAGCAACTGGCTGCCGAAGCCATCCTGGCCGCCCTCAAGGATGCAAAAATAGACCGAGTGGACACCCTCTATGTAGGTAATGCCCTCTCGGGAGAACTGGCCTTCCAGGAACATTTAGGGGCGGCGATAGCAGATTTTGCTGGCCTTCGCCCTATTGAAGCCCTTAAAGTGGAAGCTGCCGGGGCTTCAGGGGCAGCCGCACTGCGCCTGGGCTACCTTGCGGTAGCAGGGGGTCTGGCGGATTTTGTATTGGTTTGTGGGGTGGAAAAAGTTACCGATTCTCCTGCTGAAAAAGTAATTTCGGCCCTTTCCCTCAGCATTGACGGAGAATACGAGCGGGAGATGGGCCTTTCCTTTGTAGCCCTCAATGCCCTAATAATGCGCCGTTATATGCATGAATTTGGTTATGAGCTCAAGGATTTCGCAAACTTTTCAGTGAATGCTCATAAAAATGCGGTCAATAACCCCCATGCTATGTTCCGCAACCCCATAACGGAAAAGGCTTTTGTGGAAGCCAGAATGGTAGTGGAGCCCATAAATCTACTGGATTCTTCGCCGGTAGCTGATGGAGCAGCGGCTTTAGTGCTGTGTCCAATGGATATGGCCAGAGATTTCAGCGCCAGGCCTGTAAGGATTGCTTCTTCTGTAGTGGCCACTGATACTCTTGCCCTTCATGACCGGAAAGACCCTCTCTTCCTGGAGGCTGCTTACCTTTCGGCCAAGCGGGCCTATGAGATAGCAGGGATAAAGCCGGAAGATATTGACTTATTTGAATTAAACGATTCCTTTACCATCATGGCAGCCCTTTCTCTTGAGGCAGCGGGCTTTGCTGAAAAGGGCAAAGGGGTAAAGCTTGCTATGGATGGTGAAATTGCCATTGATGGGCGTATCCCGATATCCACCATGGGTGGTCTTAAAGCTCGCGGCAACCCCCTGGGAGCTACGGGTGTTTATCAGGTGGCTGAAGCAGTCCTTCAACTGCGCTATGAAGCCGGTCCCAACCAGGTTAAGGATGCGCACTGGGCCCTTGTTCAGAGCATAGGCGGAACAGGGGGCACAGCGGTAACCCACATCCTGGAAGGGCCGGATTAAAATATTAAAAGGAGGTGTGTGAATATGAGTCTACCAGCGGTATGGAGGACCAGGAAACAGCGTTATGCCCTCATGGGAGAAATATGTAAGAAGTGTGGGGTCAAGATATTCCCTCCGCGGGATGTTTGCCCTGAATGCTCAAAGCCAGCTCAGACGCCCTACTCCTTTTCCGGAAAAGGCGTGGTCTATAGCTTTGCCACTGTCTATCAGGCTCCGGAGGAATTTGAGGAGTATGCCCCCTATACTGTAGCGATAGTTAAACTGGAAGAAGGGCCGATGGTAACTGCTCAGCTTACCGATGTGGATCCGGAGGAAGTGAAGATAGGAATGCCGGTGGAAATGGTCACACGCAAGCTTTATGAGGAAGGGAAGGGTGGAGTGATACATTACGGCTACAAGTTCAGGCCGTGTATTGAGTAATTGCAAGCGAAACAACTTACATCTGCCCTCTGGAGATTATCTTCACGCCTTGCTCCTCCCAGCGACAGAGCTGGAAGAGGCAAAACTTCAATAATTAAATAAATCCTGAAAACCTTAAAAAGTGGAGCAATCAACCACCCCCTGCACCCCGCCCACGAGTGGGACCCAAGACCGTGGCAAACCCCAAGCCCACGAGGGTGGGAAAATCGGAGGTCCAGGGAGCTATGCCCCCTGACAGGGGGGTCTGGAGGATGTGCCCCCAGAAACCTAAAAAAGGGAGCGATCAACCACCTCCTG
>JANXAG010000064.1 GCA_025062375.1 Anaerolineae bacterium
ACCCACCCCTGCATCTCGCCCACGAGTGGGACCCAAAAACGTGGCGAACCCTAAGCCCACGAGGGTGGGGAAAAAATCGGGGGTCCAGGGGGCTTTAGCCCCATGGCAGGGGGCCCGGGGGATGTGCCCCCGGAAACTTCCAAAAGTTCAATGGATCTCCTTCTTGAAACGCAGAAAAGCAGCCTCACAATTTGTCAATCTCCTCACCTTTGCGGTATAATAATTTAAAATCACCTAAGGAGGTGAAAGATGGGTAGCCTGAAGCGCTTTGTATTGCCGCTTGTGATTGTGGCGTTCTTGGTCGCGGCATGCGCTACCCCAGCCCCTACACCCACACCCGTCCCGCCTACTCCTACCCCCACGCCTGTCCCACCCACCCCAACGCCTACACCAGCCCCGAGGAAAATCATCGTAGCTACCGATGCCACCTGGCCCCCCGCCGAATTTATAGATGAGAAGACCAAGGAAATCGTGGGCTTTGACATTGACCTTATGAGGGCTATAGCTCAGGAAGTGGGCCTCGAGGTGGAGTTTAAGAACGTGGCCTGGGATGGAATCTTTGCGGGCCTTGAAGCCGGAGAATACGATGCCATTATCTCTTCCGTCACCATAACCGAAGAACGCAAACAAAAATACGACTTCTCCGATCCTTATTTCAACGCCGGCCAGCTTATAGCTGTCCGCATTGATAACCAGGACATAAAAGGGCCCGCTGACCTCAAGGGTAAAGTAGCCGGAGCGCAGATTGGAACCACTGGAGCTTTTGAAATCGCTAAGATAGAAGGGGCCACCCTTAAGGAATACGATACCATTGACCTGGCCTTCATGGACCTTATGGAGGGCCGCATTGATGCTGTAGTGGCCGATAGCCCCCTGACCATGTCTTTCGTTGCCAAGTACCCCGACAAGCTCAAGTGGGTAGGGGAGCCCTTCACTGAGGAATATTACGGAATTGTGGTTAAGAAGGGCAACAAAGAGCTTCTGGACCTCATCAATAAGGGCCTCAAGGCGGTGAAAGAGAAAGGCATCCTGGACCAGCTGATTAAGAAGTGGTACGGGCCATAGGCCTAAAAGGCCAATTTGCTGCGCTCTGAGGTTCGGTTATTTAATTTTTAAAACCCTTTAAGGAGGTAGATGATGGGTAACTTTAAACGCTTTTTGCTGCCACTTATGGTCCTGGTGCTCCTGGTGGCAGCGTGCAAGCCTGCACCCACACCAACCCCTACACCCACGCCCGTCCCGCCAACACCAACACCCACGCCCCTGCCGCCAACCCCAACACCGACACCTGCCCCCAAGATACCCCCACCCAACCCTGAAGCCAAAAGCTTGTTCCGCTACATTGAGAAAGTAGACGATTACACCGTCAAGTTCTACCTGAACCGGATGGACGTGGCTTTCCTCCAGAAGATGGCCTTCAATGCCTTCGGCATTGCTAGCCCCGAAAACATAAAGAAGTTCGGCGGAGGCGGCGACCTCTTCAAGAACCCAGTGGGCACTGGCCCCTATAAGTTCGTGGAGTGGATCCCTGAGGACCGCATCGTTCTGGAACGCTTTGAGGATTATTGGGGTCCGAAAGCCAAAACCAAGACCGTGATCTTCAGGGTAATTAAAGAGGCTACTGCCCGCTTCCTGGAGCTTCAGGCTGGGACCGTGGACGGGATTGACAACATGGCTCCTGATGATATCCCGGTAGCCCAGAAAGACCCTAATCTCCAGGTATTCTTCCGACCCATGTTTAACATCGGCTACCTGGGTATAAACCGGGCCCGCAAACCCTTTGACGATGTCAGGGTCCGCCAGGCTGTAGGTTATGCTATCAACAAAGAAGCTATTGTGAAGTCCTTCTACCCGCCCACGGCCGAAGTGGCAACCCAGTTCATCCCGCCCGGCATTTTCGGCCACTCCAAGGATGTGCCATCCTTTACCTACGACCCCGAAAAGGCCAAGAAACTTCTGGCCGAAGCCGGTTATCCCAAAGGTTTCAAGACCACCCTCTGGGTGATGCCTGTCTCCCGCGGCTACTACCCCGTTCCGGACAAGATCGGCGAAGCAATCCAGGCTCAGCTCAAAGCTGTTGGCATTGACGCTGAAATCGTAACCTACGACTGGGGCACTTACCTGGACAAGGTGGCCGCCGGTGAGGCTGACCTCTTCATGCTGGGGTGGATGGCCGACTACGCCGACGCCACCAACTTCCTGGACGTCTTCTTCGGCAAAGGTGCTGATATGAGTTTCGGCGATCCTAAAGACTTCCCTGAGCTCCTGAGCCTCCTCGACAAGGGAGCTTCTACCCTTGACCCTGTAGAGCGCCAGAAGATTTACGATGAGGCCAACAAGTTCATCTTTGAGAAAGCTATCGCTATCCCCATCGTCCACAACAGCTCCGCTATTGCTTACCGGAAAGAGTGGACAGGCATATACCCTGATCCCTTCAGCAACGAAGCCCTCTGGCTTGTGGAAGCCCCCGGCAAAGACACCCTTATTTACGCCCGCAGCGGGGACTCGGTGGGCCTGGACTGTGCCGATGAGACCGACGGTGAGTCTTACTGGGTTTGCAAGCAGATCTTTGAGCAGCTTGTCACCTTCAAACCCGGAACCACTGAGGTTATCCCTTGCCTCGCCGAGCGCTGGGAAGTGTCCCCCGACGGCCTGGAGTGGACCTTCTACCTCCGCAAAGGCGTTAAGTTCCACGATGGCACTGACTTCAATGCCGATGCTGTTGTCTTCAACTTTGAACGCTGGTGGGACAAAGCTAATCCTTACCACAAGGGCCATACTGGTGATTTCTTCTACTGGTCCTACTTCTTCGGAGGCTTTAAAGGAGAGTGAGGCCGGAGGGTAGCAGGTGAATAGCCTGCAGTGGGGGGCTGCCCCTCCGCTGCAGGCTTTTTATTAAAAGGAGGAGGCCGTGATCCGTTATATAGTTCAGCGCTTGGTAATGCTAATACCTGTCCTTATCGGAATATCGATTGTTACTTTTTCCCTCCTCCGTTTCATTCCCGGAGATCCGGCCAGGGTGATGCTGGGGGAGCGTGCTACCGCTGAACAGGTGGCCGAATTCCGCAAAAGGATGGGTCTTGATGACCCTATCCCTATCCAGTATGTTCGCTACCTGGGAAGGATAGTGAGGGGCGATCTGGGCAGAGCTATCCGCACCAACGAACTTGTGACTACGGAG
>JANXAG010000065.1 GCA_025062375.1 Anaerolineae bacterium
TCGTGGACGGGTTGCAAAGGATGGCTGATCGCTCCCTTTTGAGGTTTCTGGGGGGCATCTTTAAACCTTTAGGAGGGGGCTTTGATCTACCTCCACCCCCAAAGGGGACTCATTAAATCTACTAAGTTTTGCGACTTATCGCTCAGGAGCATATAATCTTTCTGCGCATAAAATTTCTTTGCAGGGAGGTAATCCTATGAGGTTCTCCTTCAGAGAAAGGGAAGAAAACCTGGAACGCCTGAGCCGTGAAGAGTTTGATGTGCTGGTAGTGGGTGGGGGCATAACAGGAGCAGGAATAGCATGGGATGCAGCACTGAGGGGCTTCAGGACGGCCCTCATTGAAAAAGATGATTTCGGAAGCGGCACCAGCTCTCGCTCTTCCCGCCTTATCCACGGAGGCCTCCGTTACTTGCGTTATTTTCAGTTTGATCTGGTTCGCGAAGCTTGCGTAGAGCGTTTCCTCTTGCTGCGGCGCCTTGCCCCTCACATGGTCAGACCATTGCCCTTTATCTACCCCGCCTACAAAGGCCGAGGGGTGGGACTCCTGGAGCTCAGAGTTGGGATGTGGTTGTATGACCTTTTGGCCTTTTCCCACCGCATTGGAAATTACCAGGTCATGGGTTCCGCAGAGGCTCTGAAGGTGGAGCCAGTTTTGGAAAAAGCAGGCTTGCGAGGCGCTGCCTTTTTCTACGATTGTCTGGGCCACGATGCCCAGATCACCATAGCAACCGTCAGGGCAGCACACCGCGCAGGAGCAGTATGCGCCAATTATGTCGAAGCCGTTGGAGTGTTGAGGAGCAAAGAGAAAGTGCGAGGTGTGGCAGCCAGGGACGTGCCCTCAGGAAAGGAGATGGAGGTAAAGGCCAGGATTGTGGTGAATGCCGCCGGCCCCTGGGCCGATAAGGTTATAGCTCTGGACTCGCCCAGTTACAGCGAAGGTCTTCGCCTCACAAAAGGAGTTCACCTGGTAGTGCGACGGGATAGAATCGGCCACCGAAATGCCGTTACCCTTTCTTCCCCACGAGATGGGCGTTTCGTCTTCCTCATACCCTGGTGGCAGTTCACTTTGATAGGCACCACCGATACCGACTACGAGGGTAGCCTTGAAGACGTCTGCGCTGAATCCGAAGATGTGGAATACTTGCTGGAAACTATTAACTTTAACCTTCCTCACCTCGCCCTCGGACAGGAAGATGTAATAAGCACATTTGCTTCCCTCAGACCCCTGGCTTTTAAGAGGGGCGCATCACCTTACGATGTCTCCCGTAAGCACCGGATCTTTGAAACTCCAGGGGGAATGCTATGCATAGCTGGAGGAAAATACACTACTTTCCGCAAGATGGCTTGCGATCTGGTAAATAGAGCAGCGGAAAAGCTGGCTCGCGAGTTTTCCCTCTACCCTCGGGAACAGTGCCGAACTTCCCAGACCCCGCTCCCCGGCGGTGAATGCCCACCCGATAAGGAGACCCTTTCGGCCCTTGGGGAAGTTACAGGTCTGGATGAGGAAGCAGTGGATTATTTGGCTTTTTCTTACGGCTCCGAAATTGAGAATTTACTTCAGTTTATCCAGGCAGACCCATCCCTGGCTAAGCCTATCGTCCCCGGTTTACCTTATTTGAAAGCTCAGATACTCCACGCCGTTCGCCATGAGATGGCTTTAACGTTACGAGATTTCATGATGCGCCGCACCCGCTTGCTCTACGAAACTCGCGATGGTGGATTGAGCGCTGCCCCCGAAGTGGCCCGTCTCATGGCTTCAGAGTTAGGCTGGGATCAAGCCAGGATTCAAGAAGAGCTGGCAGCTTACCGGAAGGAGTGGGAAAAAACCCAGCGCTTCCGGGCTAACCAATGAGCAGGGCTGTGTGAAAGGCGCTTCGCTCACGAATGGCCAGAAATTCCAGACCCAAGTAAAGGGGAGCCGGTTGGGGTTTTGGAGGGCGCATCTCACAGGATGAATTTGCTTCTGACAGGCAGGCCTGGAATAGGCAAGACAACTGTTATAAAAAGGGTGCTGGAAGTTTTGAAAGTTCCAGCTACTGGTTTCTATACGCGGGAGATCCGTGGCCCTCAGGGCCGTCTGGGGTTTGAGGCCATAACCCTGGATGGCAGAAGGTGCACCCTGGCCCACGTGAATTTCAAGAGCCCTTACCGGGTAAGCAAATATGGGGTTGATGTATCCACCTTTGAAGAAATAGTTGTGCCTTCCATAGATCCCGATCTTCACCCGCACGCGGCCCTCATAGTCATAGATGAGATCGGCAAGATGGAGTGCTTTTCCGACCGCTTTTGTAAAACGGTGATCAGAGCGTTGGATTCCAACAAGCCCGTTTTGGGAACTATCACTTTGGGAGGAAATGCTTTCATTGAGGGTATCAAGCGCCGTTCCGATGTGGAGTTAATTCTGGTAACTCTGGAGAACAGGGATCGCCTTCCGGCTGTGATTATGGGTAAGTTAAGGCTGTAAACTTAAGGTCATTATCGGTTTCTGCTTCGGGGAAGCGTTTTTCTTTTTGGTTACGAGGCGAAACGGCCATAACTTGTCATGGGTGAAACGTGTAAGGGACTCTCAGAACTTCTTCTGGATGGGGCTTCGTTCCCCTCCACCCCCGGAAATTTTCCCACCCTCGTGGGCCTGAGGTTCGCCACGGTTAGGGTCCCACTCGTGGGCGGGTTGCAAAAGGTGGGTGATCGCTCCCTTTTGAGGTTTCTGGGGGCACATCCCCCAGACCCCCTGCCATGGGGCTAAAGCCCCCTGGACCCCCCGATTTTCCCACCCTCGTGGGCTCAGGGTTTGCCACGGTTTTGGGTCCCACTCGTGGGCGGGATGCAAAGGATGGCCGATCGCTCCCTTCAAAGGTTTTGGGGGACACCCCCAAACCCCCGGGATGGGGGCTTCGCCCCCCTCCACCCCCCGATTTTTCCCGCCCTCGTGGGCTGAGGGTTTGCCACGGTTTTGGGTCCCACTCGTGGGCGGGGTGCAAGGGTTGGCTG
>JANXAG010000066.1 GCA_025062375.1 Anaerolineae bacterium
TTGCATCCCGCCCACGAGTGGGACCCTAACCGTGGCGAACCTTATGCCCACGAGGGTGGGAAAAATCGGGGGTCCAGGGGGCTTTAGCCCCATAGCAGAGGGCCTGGGGGATGTGCCCCCAAAAACTTAAAAAAGGGAGCCATCAGCCACCCTTTACAACCCGCCCACGAGTGGGACCCTAACCGTGGCAAACCCCAAGCCCACGAGGGTGGGAAAATTGGGGGTCCAGGAGGTCTGGGGGATAGGCCCCCAAAATCTTTGACACCACCATGCTTTTATATTACAATTTGGGAGGAGGAACTAATGAACCAGGTTCTTTACCGTAAATGGCGCTCCCGAAACTTCGACGAACTCATAGGCCAGGAACACGTGGTCCGCACCCTGAAAAATGCCATAAAAACCGGGCAAATCTCCCACGCCTACCTCTTTGCGGGCCCACGTGGAACAGGCAAAACTACTACTGCTCGCCTACTGGCCAAAGCCGTAAACTGCCTCTCTGCCGACCAGGACAAACCTTGTAACCGCTGTGAAATATGCATAGCCATAAACGAAGGGCGTTGTCTGGACCTGATTGAAATTGACGCTGCTTCCAACAGAGGTATCGATGAAATTCGTGACCTCAGGGAAAAAGTGAGCTTTATGCCTACCCAGGCCCGATACAAAGTTTACGTCATAGACGAAGTGCACATGCTTACCCCGGAAGCTTTCAATGCCCTCCTCAAAACCCTGGAGGAACCACCCCCTCACGTCATTTTCGTCTTGGCCACCACCGCCCCCGACCGCATCCCACCGACAGTTTTATCTAGGTGCCAGCGGTTTGACTTCCGACGTATACCGGTAAAAGCCATAATAGAGCGCCTGAAATACATAGCTTCCCAGGAAGGGATTTTCGTCGAGCCCGAAGCCCTAAACTTTATAGCCCATCAGGCTATGGGAAGCATGAGAGATGCCCTGAGCCTTTTGGACCAACTCAGGGCCTTTGGAGATGGCACCATAACCCTGGAATTGGCTCGAGCTGTTACAGGTGCTATTTCTCAGGAAACTATAGCTGAACTTGTTGGTTATCTGGTGCGAGGCCAGACGGCTGAGCTTATCGCTCACCTGGATGAGTTAATAGACAAAGGGGCAGAACCCCGCCAAATCCTCCAAGAGCTTTTAACCTATTTAAGGAACCTCCTTCTGGTGAAAATCTCCGGCGATAAATCCCTGGTGGATTTGCCACGGGAAACCATTGAGCGCATGAGGGAACTTTCCACCCACCTTCCTACCTCTCAGTGGGTAAAAGTAATACGGCTCCTCAGCCGCACCGTTGTTGAAATGAAGGGAGGGCTTTCACCACAACTCGCTCTGGAAGTAGCCTTTATAGAAGCTACAGAAACTCCACCTCCAGCTCTCGCCTCAGCACCAACCGAAGAGACCTCTCAATCAGCTCAGGCTATCCCAGCCCCTGTGCCGGCCATGTCAAATCGTGCTCCAACTCAACAACCTCAGGAAGCTGCCAGGCCATCGGCTTCTGCTCCTTCGCAACCTAAGGGGGAAGAGGTGGCTTTACTTAGAGGGCAATGGCTCAAAATTTTAGCCACTATAAGAGGGATAGATAAAGCTCTTGAAGCTTTGCTCAGAGACTGTGAACCAGTTTCAGTGGTGGAAAACACCGTGACTCTCGGCTTTTACTATCCATTACACCGCGAAAAAGCCGAGGAGGATAAAAGGCGAGGAACCCTGGAAGAAGTTTTGAGCAAATTTCTGGGAAGGCCAGTGCGGGTCAAATGCGTGACCATTCCCAAGAAAAAACCCGCTTCAACCTTGCGGAACCCAGCTGAAGATCCAGTGGTCAGAGTGGCAGTGGAAAAGTTAGGGGCCCGGGTGAAAATCCGCTCTGAAAGCCAGGGAGGTGACCATGTCCAAGAAGAAAGCCTTTAACCTGGTAGGACAACTTCAGAAAATCCAGGAAGAAATGCTCAAAGCTCAAGAACGCCTGGCTGAAGAAACCATCGAAGTTACCGCAGGTGGTGGAGTTATCAAAGTGGTGATTGACGGCCACCAGCGGGTGCGGTCCATCACCTTATCTCCGGAAGTGGTCAATCCAGAAGACATAGAGATGCTCCAGGACCTTATCTTGGTAGCCATCAATGAGGCTATTGAGTGATCCCAGGCCCTCGCTGCTGAGAGGCTTTCATCAATAGTTGGGGGGACTCGGATAACAGGTTTGAAGATATAAGCTATGGCTAAACTTGCTGGTCCAGTATCTCGCCTAATAGAAGAGTTTAGCCGTCTTCCGGGCATAGGCCCAAAAACGGCTTCCCGCCTCACTTTTTATCTCCTTAGAGCTCCAAAAGAGCAAGCTCTTGCTCTGGCCGAAGCCATTAAAGAGCTGAGGGAAAAAACTTTTTACTGTGAAATCTGCTTTAACATTACCGACGAAAGCCCCTGCCCCATATGCAGGGATCCGGACAGAGACCACTCCACTATCTGTGTTGTAGAGGATCCGCTTGATGTGCTGGCTCTGGAAAGGACAGGTGAATACAAAGGTGTTTACCATGTGCTGCACGGGGCTATTTCACCGGTTGAAGGGATAGGTCCTGAAGATTTGCGGATACAGGAACTTCTCAAGCGGCTCAAAGGCAAATTAATTCGGGAAGTAATCCTGGCTACCAACCCCAACCTGGAAGGGGAAGCCACGGCTATGTACATTTACCAGCTTATAAAGCCTTTGGGGCTGAAAGTAACCCGTCTGGCCCGTGGCCTTCCCGTCGGTGGTGATTTGGAATACGCCGATGCCATAACTTTGGCCCGGGCTCTGGAAGGTCGGAGAGAAATGTGAACTTTACCGTCACCTTGCGAAGGCATTCCTTTGTTATTGCTGCAGGGCAGCAAATCTCTGGAGGTCTGCCGCTTTGAGGTTTTTGGGGGACACCCCCAAAGTCCTCCGGGATGGGGGCTTCGCCCCCCTCCACCCCCAGAATTT
>JANXAG010000067.1 GCA_025062375.1 Anaerolineae bacterium
CTGACCGGCCAGGACGCCCGCCAGAAGCCGCATCGTCGTCCCGGACCCCCCGCAGTCCAGGGGGCCTTCGGCGGGGGAGAACCCGTGTAGCCCGCGCCCATACACGACCTGCGTGGTGGGGCCAACGGACTCTATCTGGACACCCAGGGCCCGCAGGCAGCGCACCGTTGCCTGGCAGTCGGCGGCGGGCAGGAAATTTTCCACCCGGCTGGCCCCTTCGGCCAGGGCGCCCAGGATCAGCGCGCGGTGGGAGATGGACTTGTCCCCCGGCACGGAGACCCGACCGCGCAGGGCGTAGCCAGGGAGAATCCGGAGAACGCTCATTGGAACAACCCCCTTCTTTTCTGGGCGACCGTATCCAGCAGAGCCCGTATGGCCGCCTCGTCGCCGCTCTCCAGGAGCGCCGTCAGGTCCCCCAGGTGTCTGCGATACCGGCGCAGCATCTCCAAGACGGCGGCCCGGTTGGTGGACAAAATGTCCATCATCATTGTCACGTCGCTGGCGGCCAGGCGGGATGTATCGCGGAACCCGCTGGCGACAAGTTCCCAGAGGAGAGGGACCTCCGCGGCCACCTCCTCGGCGGTGGACATCAACCCCACCGAAAGGAGATAGGGCAGGTGGCTGGACACGGCGACGAGGAAATCGTGCAGTTCCGGTTCCAGGATCAGGGGACGGGCCCCCACGGCCTCCGCCAGCTCCTGTCCCAGGGCCAGCGCCCAATCCGAGGTCCGGGGGAGCGGCGTGAGGACAAAGACGCGGCCTTCGTAGAGGGCCGGGTCGGCCGCTTCCAGCCCTGATGTCTCCTTTCCACACAGGGGGTGCCCTCCCAGCGGCTCCACGGTGGCCGGAAGTCCGTTCATCGCAGCGACGATTTCCCGTTTTGTGCTTCCCACGTCCATCACGACGCAGCCAGGGGGCAAAACCGGCCCGATGGCCTCCAGCAGAGAGAGGATGGTGCGGACGGGCGTCGCGAGGACAACCAGGTCGGCCTCCCGCAACCCCTCCTCCAGGGCCGTTGTCGCGTGGTGGACCCATCCCCGGCTCAGGGCAGCCCGGGCCGTCTCCTCCCGCCGCGCCACTCCAACGACGCGATGGCAGGCGCCCCTCTGGGTCAGCGCGGCCGCCAGCGAGCCCCCCATCAGCCCCAGCCCGACGATGGTGACCTGAGCGTTCTGAAGGCGCTTGTCCATGGAGGTCCCACCTTACAGCGTTCGCCCGACGGCCTCAGCGACCCGGCGCAGTTCCTCCATCAGGGCCGCAAAATGGTCGGGTTTCAGGGATTGAGCGCCGTCCGAGAGGGCCTCCTCGGGACGGGGATGGACCTCTATGATGAGGCCGTCCGCTCCGGCAGCGACAGCGGCGCGGGAGACGGCGGGCACCAGTTCCCATTTGCCGGTCCCGTGGCTGGGGTCCACGATCACCGGCAGGTGGGTCAACCGTTTCAGGAGCGGGACGGCGTTGATGTCCAGCGTGTTTCGGGTGTACGTCTCAAAGGTCCGGATTCCCCGTTCGCAGAGAATGACCTGTTCGTTTCCCTGGGCCAGGATGTATTCGGCGGAGAGGAGCAGTTCTTCTACGGTGGACATCAGGCCCCGTTTGAGGAGAACGGGCTTGCGGGCTCTGCCGACGGCCTCCAGAAGGGCGAAGTTCTGCATATTCCGGGCGCCAATCTGGAGGACATCCGCGTATTCGGCGACCAGAGGGACCTGTTCTGGAGACATCACTTCCGTGACGACGGGAAGGCCGGTCTGCTCGCGTGCCTCTGCCAGGAGTTTCAGCCCTTCCAGCCCCAGCCCCTGAAAACTGTAGGGGGACGTGCGGGGCTTGAAGGCGCCGCCGCGCAGGAAGGTGGCTCCGGCTCTCTTCACCGCGTGGGCGGCCTCCAGAATTTGTTCCCGGCTTTCCACCGCGCAGGGCCCTGCGATGACCACAACCTTCTGCCCGCCAATTACAACTCCGTTGACGTTCACCAGTGTGTCCTGAGGCTTGAAATCCCGGCTGGCCAGTTTGAAGGGATGCAGGATAGGCACGACCCGCTCCACGCCGTCCCAGAGGAGGACTTGGTCTTTGTTCAGAGGCCGTTCATCGCCGATGACGCCGATGATGGTGCGCTCCACCCCTTCGGAGAGATGGGCCCGGAACCCCATCTGCTCTATCTGGGCGACGACGTGAGCGATTTGCTGAGGTGTGGCTCCATGTTTCATTACAATAATCATGGCTCTCTCCTCCCTTGTGAATAGGACTCTGCCAGGTCTGGGCGCAGGCTCCGGGCTCCTCGCAGATAGACGTGGACTACCTCGGAAGGGGGTTTATCGGTGTTCCACAGGAGAAGAACCCGGATGCAGCCCGGAAGAGCGCCTGGCACGTCTATTTCCTGGGCACACAGCAGGGGAACGTACGTCCAGCCCAGTTCGCGGGCGGCCTGGGCTGGAAAAGCGGCGTTCAGGTCGGAGGTGACTGTGAAGATAGCGCCGGCGAGGTCAGCGGGGTCCAAGCCGTTGGCGGCGACCAACGCCTGGAGCAATTCCCGGGTTGCGGAGAGAATCGCTTCGGGGGAATTAGTATCCACCGTTGTCGCACCCCGTATTCCCCGGCAGGGCATACGTCTTCCTCCAAAGGGAAAAATAAAAAAGCGTGGGGCCTGTCGGCCCCACGCTTGGTTTTCGGTACGGCTCGTTAGGAGGTTCTTAGGCTGGAGGACCCGCGTGTGGCAACAGGCCAAACCCGATCGGGTCGGCATAATAGTAGTAGTAATAAAGCGCCCACACGCAGGTTCCAGGACCCATAGGACTTATCTCCTGAAGTATGTTACCGCGAAAGTGAATTTTTGTCAAGGTTCGTGATTTGAGATGCGTAAAGTCAAGACCCCATCCCTTGACAAATTATTGCAGTTGCATATAATTGCAGAAGCATTGTATCGCAATTTT
>JANXAG010000068.1 GCA_025062375.1 Anaerolineae bacterium
TCCCCTCCTGTTCTGGTATCCCATCACCCGGGCTACCCACGCTCAATTGCGAGCTCAACTGGAGCAGAGAAGATGAAACGACGTGGATTGACCGGAGCATATGCGCGGGGGCTATACTATGCCTGTGGGGTCCGGCAGCCGGAAAGCCGCCCCTTGATCGGGATCGCCAACTCCTGGAATGAGATGGTCCCCGGGCACATCCACCTCCATCAGGTGGCGCGGGCGGTAAAGGAAGGGGTAAAAGCTGCTGGCGGTATCCCCTTGGAATTCAACACTATCGCCCTTTGTGATGGGATTTGCCAGGGCGCCGGGATGCACTCCGTTCTCCCCAGCCGTGAGGTGATTGCAGCCTCCGTAGAATTGACCGCCCGGGCTTATGGATTTGATGGTTTGGTTTGCCTGGCCTCGTGCGACAAAATCATACCGGGCATGCTGATGGCAGCCGCGCGGCTCAACTTGCCCACCCTCTTCGTCAGCGGTGGGTTGATGGCCGAAGGAGAATGGCAGGGAAAACGCGTGGTAACCTGTGACATCAAAGAAGCCATCGGTCGAGTCCGGCGGGGGGAAATCACCCTGCGCCAATTGCGTCAGATAGAGCGGGCGGCCTGCCCTGGCCCTGGAATCTGTAATATGATGGGCACTGCCAACACTATGTGTGTGGTTCTGGAGGCAGCAGGGCTCAGTTTACCTGGCAACTCGACACTCCCGGCTACTGAACCCGGTTCGCGCCGGGTTAATCCCGAATTGCTGGACCTTGCCTATGCCGCCGGACGGCACGTAGTGGAAAATCTGGAGCGCGGTATTACCTTCTGCCAAATTGTGACCCCCTCAGCGCTCAGAAACATCATCCGAGTGGTGCAGGCCATCGGTGGCTCTACCAACCTGGTGCTACACCTGGGCGCGCTGGCGACAGAATTGGGGTATGAACTCCGGCTGGAAGATTGGGATGAACTGGGACGCCAGACGCCGTTGCTGACGGTGCTAAAGCCAGCTTCTAAATATACAGTTTCCGACTTTGGGCGTGCAGGCGGAGTGCCAGCTCTTCTGAAGCGGCTGGCGCCGCTTCTGGACCTGAACATCCCTACCGCCTATGGAAGCACGCTGGCGGAAGTGGCCGCCCGCGCTGATATAATTGACCCCGATATCATCCGACCACTGGATGCCCCACTGGCTCCCACAGGTGGTATCGCGGTGCTCCGGGGCAATCTGGCCCCGGAGGGCGCTGTCGTCAAAGTTAGCGGAATCTCTCCGGCCATGATGCGCCATACAGGGCCAGCTCGGGTATTTAACCGGGAGGAAGACGTGCAGGAGTGCCTGCTGGGCGGGCGAGTTCACCCCGGGGATGTGCTGGTTGTGCGTTATGAGGGGCCACGCGGGGGGCCAGGGATGCGAGAGTTATCCCTGCCAGCAGCCATCATGGTCGGCATGGGTTTGGCGGATTCTGTCGCCATGGTCACTGATGGGCGGTTTTCAGGTGCCACACGGGGCCCCTGCATCGGGCATGTATGCCCGGAAGCAGCTGTGGGCGGACCACTGGCAGCTTTGCGGGATGGTGATATCGTTGAAATAGATATCCCAGCCCGCACCCTGAACGCCCATCTGAGCGAGAGCGAATTACGGGCCAGGCTGAGAGACTGGACGCCACCACATAAGGAGATTCCACCAGGCTTCCTGCGTTTCTATGCCCGCTATGTGGGTGCTGCCAGTCAAGGAGCATTGCTGAGGGAATAGCTAAAAGCCTCCGCTTTCATATTTCATAATAGCCATACTCGAATTCGGTGCTTCTCCTATCTAAATAGGTGGAAAAAGGGCAATCTAAAAACGACGCAAAACTTCTAAGGGAGCCTTTTTCTCCATCCGAAATGGGGCCTTTAGACCCACCTGGCAGCAAGAGAAAAGGTATCAAATTCCTCATCGTCAGCTCTGTGGCCCCTCTCTGCCTGACATTGTAGCCTTTACGTCCAGGGGATAGCTTTAGGAACCTTTCTTCCAGAGCAGCAACTTTCTCAAGGTTATCCCCACCGAGCTCCTGTCCCCAGTCGATCTGGAAAGTTACATGAACGGTTAATAAAAGCACAAAAAGAAAGTCAGGCCAATGGAAAGTCTTTCTCGGCCGTAGTGAGTGGCCCAGTGAGCCTCCTTGACCTTTTTCTCTATCTGTGGAGGAGTCTGGCGTGGAGAGTGGTGGGGTTTTCGGGAGAGGTCCTTGAGGCCTTTAACCCACTTGTGGACGACCTAGCGAGAGATGTCTCAAAGCCGCGCAGCTTTAGAAATGCCGCCGTTCTCTTAACAGGTTTGCACTAAACCACAAAAGTTAGCATGACTTTACCCACATCTCAGAGAGCATCCAGGGCCTAGAGAAGAGGCTCCAATAGGCTATGCCGTTTCAGCACGGTCAAAGTGACTATATAATCCCCTCGACGTTAGATAAGGCCCCTCCCGTTCGCTCTTCAACCTTTGCTTGCCGCCCAGAAGAAACACCCGAGGATGGAGTGCCTCGTCCCCATATAGACCCAGATTAAGTAAAAAGAGCACTGCAATCAGGGCCACTTCACCAACCGCTAGATGGCTTCCAGGCTAAGCACCCTGAAAGCCTCCCGGTGCAGCTCTTCCTTTCTATATGCCAGCACTGAGGGTAGTTCTCCAGAGCATGGAGGAGCACGCTGGTCAGCAGCATCTGGCACTGGTTC
>JANXAG010000069.1 GCA_025062375.1 Anaerolineae bacterium
TTGAGGTTTTTGGGGACCCTTTCAAACCATCCAGTGGTGGCAATTTCCAAATCGCAATCAGATAGTTGAGTTTACCCCCTGGCCTCTTTTAGGGCTTTCTCAATTCTCTCCAACCTTTTCTCTCTATCCCTTACAAAGCGTCTTATCCCCTCAAGGACCCAGTAAGGTGAAAGGCGAGCTTCTTCAATAACCTCTTCCACTGTGCCACCAGTGCGCCACCGGTTGTCCCAATCGGCTGAAAGAGAATATTCTTCAGCTATTTTATTAAAAAGCCAGTCATGCATGAGCCAACGGGCCTGAGTGGTTATGCACATGGAGTCAATCTTATCCCCTTCCGAAAGGACCCGGTTGCGGTATTCCTCAGGTTGGAAAGCGAAAAGCTCTGGGCTTATTGCCGCTACTATCTTGACGTTGAGCTTCTCCTCGTCCAGTTTTGGAAGGATTTTAATTATGCTCACCATTGCACTCGTCCCCTGAACTATAACCGTGCCCATCTTCGGGAGGTCTGGCCGGTAATCTCTAACGATGTAAGCTCCTTTAGCGGCCTCAAAGTGGGAAGGCATCCCGAGAGCTTCTCGGTCAGGAACTTCTATGGCCGGACGTGTCAGGTGCAAAGCAATTATCGGCACATCATGTTTGAGAGCTTCGCCAAGGACCACCGGGACTTCATTGTGCTCCCATGGATGCAGATTTATTATTTGCCCTTTCGGGAAGAGCTGAGTCACACCCGGAGCGAAAATCCCGAAGTGAGTGCGGGAATCATCAGCTGTTTCGGGCCCGGAATGGCCTGCAACCCAGATGACTTTCCCTACCTTGAGCTGGCAATCCTGAGCGAGCTGGCTGAAGAGCCTGAAGACCCCATACTTAAGATAAGCGAAAGAACCGTAAGTGGAACAGGCGCCATAGAAGCCATTGAACTCTTCCCATGGGTTCTCTGCAAAATTCACCGTGGCCATCCCTACCATTATTCCGGCGTTGGCAAACTCCGTTATCTCCTGGGGCAAAAGGACACCGTCAGGGGAGCCGAAGCGCTCATACCACCCGTAGCCAGGAAAATCTTCCCACTCTTTGGCAAAACCTGAAATCATTGTGGATTCAGCCAGGTCGGCAGCGCAGACGATGAAAAGGGGACGGCCATATTCTTTATGTCCGAAATAATTGACCCAGGCACCCCATTTGGAGAGGGCTTCCCTGTTCGCCGCCTTTGTCCCGGGAGGGACGAAAAGCTTGGAGGGATAATTGTGGTAATCGTAAAGGCGGGGGTCCTTGAAAGGATTGGCTTTACGGCTTATCTTCAAGGTGGGGATTTCATCAGGAACTGTCTCGGCTATGGCGATAAGGGTGTCAGCCAGGTAATCCACCAGCTCCTGATCCTGACGCAGGACATTTATAACCACCTCCAAATTGGCACGAAACTGGGCCATGAGCTCCTGAGGATCTTTAGGGGCTGGTTGGCCAAATCCTTCAAATTTTACCCCATACTTTTCCGCAAAAGCGCGTTTAGTTTCCCAGAAAAGTTCGCTGTTCAACGGATGAGGAGTGCCGTGAGATTTGTAATCGTATTTAAGATAATCGCGCCCTTTTCTAGTTCTAAACCAGGCAACGCTGGGGACTCTTTCCGGATTGGGGCCGTAAAAGAGCTGGAGCAAGGTTTTAGTAACGGGGCCCCATTCATTTCCCCGCATCGTACCCACCACTCTCCATCCATGGGAACCGAACCAAACCTCAGGGGAGCCGTAAACCACGGAGGAAATAGGGTGTTCATCTATACCGTAATCGTTCCAGTCTACAAGGTAATAAAGATTATCCAGGCCTAATCCCCAGGCAGAGTTAAGAGTTTCGTGAGTGGCACCTGTAGTGAGAGCAGCATCCCCTTCCAGGGCGATAACTTTAACACCATAAGCTCCTGCCCTCTTAAGGGCCAGAGCTTCGCCAGCTGCAGCTGGAGAACCGTGGCCTGAAGGGCCGGTGTTGAACTTAAGAAAGAGAGTTTTCCCTTCCATCTCAGCGTGACCTGAGAGGCCTTTATTCCTTCTGAATTTGAGGAGGTCCTCCCAATAAAGGGCATACTTTTCGGCATTTGGAACGAGGTATTTGGGGTCGCCAGTTTGCTGGTACTTTATCCTCAATGCTTCGTTATATACAGCAAGAGTAGCATAAACGAGGGGAACGGTGTGTCCACCCACCAGGATAAACCTATCCCCGAAGGCTTTCTCTGGATGGCGTATATCCCAGCGCATAACCCCGCTCAAAGTCGTAGCCACAAATATATGCACTTTAGAGCGGGAGCCGCCGGGATGGCCACTTTGGCGGTAATTGAGCATTATATCAATGAGCTGGTCTATTATGTCCTTAATTTTTTCCCAGTAATGGAAATGTTGGGAAAGCTCCTGGTAACGGGTCTCTATAAAATCCATGTGCTCGCTGCCCACGGTCTACCTCCTGGAGATTTTTTGATTTGGATTATAACGAGAAATCCCGTTAAGGCCAAAGTCAGGGGTCAATTTTCCCTGGCTGTTCATCATGTCGCCA
>JANXAG010000070.1 GCA_025062375.1 Anaerolineae bacterium
AGCAATTGGAACCAACATGCGCCGGGCACCGCTTTCCCTGGCCAGCTGGACTGATTCCGCCAGTTCGCTCACAGGTAACACTCCTCCCTGGACGGTGATTTCCCCCAAAACAACGGTTGCCGGCCGGACTGGCTTCTGAACTAGTGCGGAAAAGAGGGCAACAAAGAAAGCTGCGGCCGTTTGGCTCCCCTCCTTAGCCTGCATTAGGTTCACCACTTGAAAGTGAACCTGCAGGTCGTCCAGGGTTCGGTCCACGGCCAGGCGGTGCAAGTGGCTGCGCAGGTAGTCGTAGGCGGTACGGATGGCCTCTCGCATCGCAGTGCCAACCGCGCCAGTGACAACGTAACCGCTTCCGCGCATCAGCGCCACTTCCACCCTGAACAGCGCATATCTCCCGCTTTCCGGATCCAGTCCAACGGTAAAAACGGCCCCGGGCGGCAATGGATCGGGCGAAATAATGGTAGCTTCCCTCTGCTCCGGGGGCCAGATAAACCGCTCTTCCCCGGTCTCTTTGTTCCGGAAAGATAGGGAGGTGTTCCAGTATTCCACCCCGCCCATCCGCTTAAGTTGCTCCTTAATCCGCCGACGGAACTCCACTGCATAGGTCAGGTATTCTTCCAGTTCCTCCCGGGTCCACCGGCCATCGGGATGGAGCAGCTTCAGAAAACCAGAGATTGTCTTACGGACTGCTTTCTCGTCCCGGCGGTTAAAGGCGCTACCCAATTCAAAGTAACGGTCCAGCGCATCGGCAAAACTCAGTTTGCGCAGTTCCCTGAAGACCTCGGCCAGATAATCCACCACCATACCATAATGGGTGGTCAGGAGCTCAGAGGTCATCTTGGGCATTTCCCAACCGGGCAGGTAAGCATGGAGGCGGTCCAGGAAGGCCAGGTCCTGCATCTCGGCGGGGAAGGGTGTAAAAAGATGACCAGTCCGCAGCGCGACTTCCACATCCAGATTGATGTTGCCGATAAAGACCAGAGAGGCCAGGGCAGTAATTTCCTCCCGGCCACGGCTAAAGCTACCCGATTCCATGTAATCTTTGAGCAGGTTAATAGCTTGAGTACTGGCCAGGCGGGTCAGTCCGGCTACTTCATCAAAGGCTACGACATCCCACAGCCCTACTAATCCGATATGTCCTCGCCCAATAAGAGAGTAAAAGAGAACAGGAACAGTCACATCGCCGCCGGAAACCAGGATGGCATAAGGGGAGACTTCTCTATAAGCATAACTTTTGCCTGTGCCCCGCGGGCCGAACTCTACTAAATTATAGTTGCACTCTACCAGGGGGATAAGCCGGGCCAGATAAAGCATCTTCAACCGGGGAGAAAGGCCAGAGGGCTCTATCCCCACACTGCGCAGCAGCAGGTCCATCCACTCTTCCCGAGATAAAAGGGCTCGCTTCTCCCGAATTTCCTCCAGCAGGCGACCACCACCCAGCTGGATGGGGCGAAGTTCAGCGATGATGAAAGGGCGCAGTTCTCCCCGGTGGACCAGCATCGCATCATAAGCCAGATCTACAACAGCCCAGATGCCGCCGCCCAGGAGCCGCTCATAGCGGTGAACCAAATCTTCACTTAAGTGGACCCGGTCAATGCCCAGGTTGACCAGCTGGGCCCAATATTTGTCCTCTGTCTCCACCAGCCTGACTTTAACTTTGTCAATTACACGGTGGTGGCCCTTTTCCCGTACCTGTGCCTTGAACCATTCAGACTGGTCAGGTCGGACATAATGCTCGGTCAACACACGCTTGACTTCCTGCAACCCGGCTTGAATGACTTCCTCATCGGCCGAAGCACAATATTTTCCCAGTAGGTACTCCAGCACGTAGAGGGGAACGTTCACTTGCCCTTTAAGGGTGCTTACCAGGTCTTTTCTCACCACACGGCCAGGAAAATATTCCAGGGCTTTTACATCCAGCGAATCCAGTTGACTTGTCATAAAATCACATTCTCCGGAAAAGGACTTTGTGGCTCCGAGAAAATTGGTCGTATTGTAAATGGAAAAGCTCTTTATTTTTATACCACAGTTTAAATCTAAGGTCAAAGACGCACGAATGCTACAGCTATTATGCATCTGATTGACGAACTTTGAAAACCAGAGAGGGAACTCGTAAGTCCTATATTCTCCTGACCCTTTATACTCCACGCAACAGGAACGCCACCCCTCACTCCTTCCCAGCTCCCGTAACCACGCACCCTATAACTTTCAAGCGCCTGCTTTTTTTGCCTCAACAAATGGCCCATTGCTTCTGAGCTGGCATAATATGGTGAAAAGGCGTATAATAGACTGTAGATTTAT
>JANXAG010000071.1 GCA_025062375.1 Anaerolineae bacterium
TTCAAAGTCTGCATACCCCGGGCTTTTTCCTGGCTTCAGGCCAGTAAAAATGCGTTCTTCACCTCTTTCCCAGGAAATGATGAGCTCAACTCCCGGGAGAGGTGTTCCATCCCTGTTGATAACTTCTACTTCTATTAGCGAAGGTTCACCTTCAGGCTTGCATTCCCGTTCCTTAAACTTGAGCACAAAAGAAGGCCCTGGTGTTGGAGAGGGGGAAGGGGTGGGTGTAGGAGTTGGAGGCAAAATTTGTGCCGGAGTAGGGGTTGGGATGGGAGTGGGGGGAGGTAGAAAAGTTTGAAGGGCAGGAAGGGAAACTCCAAGGGCTCTGGCCAGCATAGCCAGAGCCATAAGGCTTTCCTCAGGAGCTCCTCTTCCTTCAAGCTCCGAAAGGACCTGGGGTAAAATGGCAGCCAGATCTTTGTAGCCGAGGCTTTTCAGGCGCTCCTGGGCCTTAGCCAGGTCCCCTTCCTGGACATAAGCCGCGCTTATGAGGTAAACATAGTCCTTTTTAAGCGATTCTTTAAGGGCTGAAGGAGGACCTTCGTAATGCCTTACTGGAAGCAAGCCCCATGAGATGTAAAGACCCAAAGTCAGTCCCAAGGCAAAACCCATAAACAAGGCTAATACCATCATTTTTCTGGTCATCTCACCACTGCCTCTGGAAAATTACGAGGTAAGAGTAATGGCCATCGCAGAGGGGGCTTGTTTCCAGTTTGTGGCGGCAATCTTCGGGGGAAAAGCAATATCCCCCAGCCATAAGGTCTTCAATGGGTATATTAGCGGTTCTGGTATCAAGAACCCGGCTCACCTCACTGGTGTAAGAACGGCCCGTAACATCGCCCTTAACGAATACCTGTTCTCCCGCTCTCCAGAGGGGGATATTAGTGCGACCGCGATTGCGATCTCCGTATGGAGCGCCAGCCCACCAGAGTTCTTCCTGAGTAATGTAATCTTGCTTGGTCCAGACTCCATGAACCACTATGCCATCAATAGGGGTGCCGTTTATATCAATGACCTGAACGTAAATGTTATGGTTACCGCCGCATCCACCGTTCTCCTGTATGGTAAGTATCCTCTGAGTTATGATTTTGAAATCAACTGAAGGGGTGGGGGTTGGTGTGGGCGGAGCTGGAGTGGGGGTTGGCCTTGGAGTAGGGGTTGCGGGCGGACGAGTGGGCCTTGGAGTGGGGGTTGGAGCAGGAGTAGGGGTGCTGGTCGGCGTTGGGGTTGGGGTAAAAGTGGGGGTCGGGGTAGGAGTGGCAGTTGGGGTTGGGGTGCTGGTGGGAGTGGGAGTTGGAGTGGCTATAAGGGCCAGAATTTGGGGGTTAGAAGAGGCATAACCCAGCGCCTCAGCCAGACGAGCAAGGTTCATAACAGTGGATATGTTCTCCCCTTGCGAGAAGGAGCGTTCGGCCAGAGAGGCTAAAAAGCCGCCAGGATTTGCTATACCTGCATCTTCCAGCCGTTTCTTTGCGGCTTCAAGGTCCCCATCCAGGGCATAAGCGTGGCTTACTAAGAGGGCAAAATCATCCTTATACTGAGGGTAAAGGTCCACCAGGTCAATATCAACATACTGCACAGGCCAGAGAACCCACCCTGTGAAAAGGCCAAATAAAAGACCTATAAGCAAGCCCCCGAAGAGAGCAGTAATTATAAAAGAAAAATCGTCAAGGTCTTTAAACATAATTGCCGGAGGTGGGAGTCGAACCCACACGGGGCCTCAACCCCAGCGGTTTTTGAGACCGCCCTGTCTTCCAGTTCCAGCACTCCGGCCTATTATTAATATACCCGGAAAACCAATAGCTGTCAAACAAAATAAGAGCCTGGGGCTGTCGGAGAGGCGGTGGCTTTGAGAGTGAAAATCGGGCGCTTCTCTCCGTTTGCCGGATCCGGAAAAAAAACCCGCCTTGAAACCAGAAGTTTGCCCTCACTAAAGTAGAAGCCCGCCGCTACTGGTGCTACTCAGCACTACCCGGAAAGGATCATGCAGGCAGACCAAAGTATCTAATCTCCCTGGCGGGCAATGGGCCTGAGCCTAATGAGGTTTTGCCCTGGGCGATTAGCCTGCCACAGTTCGCGGAAGGGTTAATCCGGGGTATGCCCGGATGGGGGCTTCGCCCCCTTCACCCCTGATTTTCCCCCACCCTCGTGAGCTTGAGGTTTGCCACGGTTCTGGGTCCCACTCGTGGGCGGGGTGCAAAGGGTGGTTGATCGCTCCCTTTTTGAGGTTTCTGGGGGCACATCCCCCAGACCCCCTGCCAGGGGGCAAGCCCCCCGGACCCCCCAATTTTCCCCAC
>JANXAG010000072.1 GCA_025062375.1 Anaerolineae bacterium
CTCCGACCTCCTCCGCCGCTCCTCAAGCTTTGCGTCTAAATCAAATTGGTCCGGGGAGACTTCCTCCCGCCAAACCTCCCTTCCCTGGGCTCGCAGTTCTTTTTCCAAATGAGCCATAAGCTCTTCACGCCATTTACCAGTATCGCAAACCGCAAAAAGGAAGGCTTCTCTTCTAAGGGTTTCCAGCGCCCTGCGCAAAATTTCCAGCTCTTCCCCTAACATTATCATTTACCACTCCTTTACCATGGGTTTGAGTAACGGATGCACATCCCACCATTCTTCACGACCCACGACGTAGTGGAGGATATGGAGATTCATGGCCAAGTTCCTTGCCTCCTCTGAATTCACGTAAGTGTGTTCACTGGCTACTTGCTTTAAGATTTCCCTCTGGGATCGCGTGAAAATAGGGGATAAAATTATGCGGTTACGGTGCTCTACCTCTTCCACATCTTCAGGGGTGACTGTTCTGTGCCTCTGCTGCATAGCTCGCAGAACAGCTTCCCCAGCAAAAGTGAGCAGATGCCTTATCACTCCACCCGAAAGATAAATGAGTTTTTCACGCGTTTCCTCTGGCAGTAGCTTTTCTTCCACCCGCCTTGTCAGCACCTCTTCCAGAGCCCTCCAGCCCTCCTGGTGGCGCGTCCCATCCCGGTTAAATGGGCTTATATTAGGGAGCTGATACTGACCCCGGAAACTCATAAGCACGCCTCCCAGAGTTGGGTCGTAGAGGAGAACGTGGGGTACGGTGTAAACGATAATGCAAGTAGGAGCAATAAGGGCACCTGCTCCGTCCCGGAAAACCTTCACAGCCCTCGCAAGATCATAGACTTTATCCAGACCATCAACCAGCACGACAGGTGGCCTTTTTGTTTTGCTTTGTATCTTTTCAATGAGCTCATTCAGCAGGCCCAGTAGTTCCGATAGCCGGCGTTCTACCTTTTCACGGACCGTTTTGCGCACCTCGGCTCCTCCCCGCAACCTGGCTGTAAGGAGGGGGAAACCAATGGATATCTCCGCTTCTATTCCCCGTCCCTGTTCCCTGAAAACCTCTTCATACCATGACTGCATTTTCTTAATGGATTTAGAGGCAGCACGGACTTTTAGTTTTCGGGCTTCCCTCGCAAGCCCTTCTCCCAGAGCCAGGAGAACATCGTGGTAATCAATATCACCCAGGTCAAGGATGGTCTCTACGTTAATGTGGATAACAGGGTTTTGCCCCTCAAGCTGAGAATAGATACGCAGCAACTCTGTGGATTTGCCGCTTCCCCGGTGACCGCTGAAAAGGAGTTTATCTCCAGGATTGGCAGCCTTTAGAGCTTCCTGCAGTGGTCCAGGATTAAACAGAGGCGGGCGAGGGACATAGAAAGGATGCTTTTCCCCAGGGAGGGGCTCATTGGGATTTAAATTATTGTAGGCTTCCTCAAAGGTGCTCGCTGGTTTTATTTTTACCATCACGCCTCCTCTCCCTGCGAGCCGGAATTAGGGTTTAGAGGAAAAAGACCATCCATTTCCTCCACCAGTCTGCCTTTTGGCTCTTTTCCGGCCTCCCGGCACGCCCTCATATAGTCCGCTCGCAGCGCAGCAGCCAGCTCGCCAAAAGCACCGGG
>JANXAG010000073.1 GCA_025062375.1 Anaerolineae bacterium
CGTACCAGGTCAGAAGGCCGTCGTCGGCAGGCTCGTTGGGGTAGACCGTGGCGGTCACAAAGCTCAAGACATTTGGATCGTAACTGTCCACCAGTGGCAGTCGGTCAATGACGCTGATGCCGGTGTTTGTGATGAGGATGGTGAAAGTGACGTAGTTCGGGAAGATGTCATCCAGATCAGCAGCGACCAGTTTTTTATCTACCGCCACTGCCGGGTCAGTGATGGCAACAGGTGCATCGTCGGTGTCGGTGATAACGCCGCCGGGGTATTCGCCGCCGACCAGCGCCACATTCCAGTAGATGCCGGTGATGCCCGGCGTGGCCGTCACTGCAAAGGTCACCGTGATACTCTGGCCGGGGGCCAGCGGGCCCAGGTTCCACCAGACCAGAGTCGGTTCGGCGATGACGTCCGGGTCGGACGGGCTTCCGGAACCGACGACGTAGTAGAAGTCGGCGGGGAGCGTGTCCGTCAGCACCAGCGGGTTAAAGGTCACCTGGCCGGTGTTGGTGATGCGGATGGTGTAGGTGAAGGGCATGTTCCGCACCGCTTGGCCCGGCACGACGTCCTTGGTCAGTTCCAAGCCTGGCACCAGCGGTGCGGTGGGCTCGTCGTCGGCGTTATTGCCAGGGTTATCGTCAGGCGTCTCAGAGCTGACAACGACAGCGTTGGTGAAGACACTGGTCGTCGTCACCAGCACCCGGACGGTCACCGTCAGTCGTCGGGATTCGCCTGCGGCCAGGTTGCCCAGCGCCCAGACCAGCGGGTTCGGGACGGAGGCCGGGGCCGGGTCGGCGGAGATGAACTCCACCTCGGGCGGCAAGGTGTCAGTAACCCTGACGTTGAGGGCTACCGATGGACCATTGTTGGTGACGGTCAGGGTGTAAGTTAGCAGTGTCCCCACGATCACCGGGTCGGGGACGTCGGCTTTGGCGACGGTCAGGTCGGCCCGGGTCTGGACAGGTGTGGTGACATCATCAGTGTCAGTAAGGCCGAAAGTGTCGGTGATGGTGACAGCATTGTAGATCAGAGTGCTGCTGGGAACAGTGCTATCCACCCGCACCACCAGGGTCACCGCACCGGAGGCGGGCGGGTAGACCGTCCCCAGGTTCCAGGTCACCAGGCCAGCCGAGTGGCTGCAGAGGACACCGAAACAGGTCACAAAGGTGGTGTTAGCTGGCACTGTGTCAGAGATAGTGACGCCGAAGGCGGGCTGGTTGCCCAAAACGGTCCAGGCAATGGTGTAGGTGAGAAGGTCTCCAGCCTCCACAGGGCTGGGATAAGCGGACTTGGTCACGCTCAGGGTGTGGGAGCTATGGACAGGTGTAGTTATCGTATCGGTATCGCTGATGCCCGCAGTGTCGGTGATGGCGACGACGTTGTAAATCAGCGTGCCACTGACCAGCGGTGTCGCCACACGCACCACCAGGGTCACCACGCCAGAAGCAGGCGGATACTGGTCACCCAGACTCCAAATGACGAGACCA
>JANXAG010000074.1 GCA_025062375.1 Anaerolineae bacterium
GTCGGTATCAGGCCAGCCGCCACATGTGGTATGAACTGGAGATGTGGTCCCTGGTCGGGCTTCCGTGGGGGCGCTGGGTCTTTCCGCCCTTCTGGTTGGGGCTGCGGGCTCAGCCTCTGAACCCAACCCAGGCCGATGGGTTCGTCTGGGGTCCCCCGGAGGCCGACCTGATCCCGGCGATAAGGGCCCTTCAGGCCCTGGCAGGAGAGATGGGCTTTGCCTATGTGGACCTGCTGCTGGAGGAGCCGGAGGGCCGGGACCTGGCCCGATCCCTTGGCCTGGAGTATCAGACCACCGTGACGATGTGGAGTTTTCGTCTCCTAACTGCAGGGATTCCCAAAGAGCCGGGCGTTTCTATCGGCGAACAAGGGGGAGGTAAGTTCGGAAGCTGAGGAGGAAGGACGTCGGCCAGTAGGGGTTGTAACCCCCTTCGGCGAAGAGGAACCACGCCGTGGCCCCCACGTGCAGCCGGTTGTAGTATTCCCAGCCGAAGCCGGTGGTCAGGCCGTCGGCCGGGGCGGCCACAATGCCCTTGCCGTTGCCGTTCGGCGCCGTGGCCTGGACCTCCCGCAGTTCGTTCAGGTAGTGGCGGGCTTTCCCGATCTCCCCCAGTATGTGGTAGGCCACCACCATCTGGGCCGTCCCCTCAAACCAGGGCATGTCCCGGTCATCGTTGAAGTCAAAGCCTTCGTAGTTTTCCCATGTGGCCCGGTGGTGTTCCTCCGCATAGGCGATCGCTCTCCGGGTTCTTTCGTTAGGGCCGAAGGCCAGAAGCGCCCAGGTCTGGGCGTCCAGGGGGACGGTCTGGGGGTTGATGGTCACCCCGTCGTCCAGTGTCCCTGTCCAGTAGAAGCCCGCCTCGTCGTTCCACATGGCCTCCACGAATTGACGGGCGTGCTCGGCCCGCTCCCGCCAGACGGACTCCCCGGTGATGCGGTAGAGGCGCTCAAAGGCCACATAGAGGTCCAGGTTGTGCTCGGTGGACTTCCAGAGCAATCTGGTCGGACTGGGCTCTTCTCCCTCGTAGCCTCCTGTGTAACCTCCCGCCCCCCGGGTGTCCCTGGCGTGGGCTTCAACCCAGTTTCCCAGGGCAGCGGCGGCCTCCAGGTACGGGTCTCCCCCGTATTTTT
>JANXAG010000075.1 GCA_025062375.1 Anaerolineae bacterium
CCTGCTATGCACCGCACAACGAGGACGTGATCCCTTACGGGCGAGCGAGGATGGCGCGCGTTTTCTCGGCGGCAGCCTTCAGCGCCTCAGTCACGCTTTTCTCGCCCGCCACAGCGCTGTTGAGCTCAGTGCCCACTTCGTTGATGATCTCCTCGGCGCGCGTGCCGCGTGCAAGCGGCTCGGCGTCTTCAAGGATCTTGAGGACTGTCTCGTAGTACTGCTGACCGAAGCCTTTCTCCCACACTTCTGGGTCTTTCATCACGCTGACGCGCGTGGGCGCGCCGCCGGCGATCACGCGCTGCTTGTCCACCGACTTAGAGGTGAGCCATGCGATGTAGGTCCATGCCGCAACAGCGTTCGACGTGTTCTTGGGGATAGCCCAATGCCAAGCGCCTAGGACGGCTTTTCCGCCGGGCACTTCGTACAGCGCGAACTTGCCTGCCAGCTCGCCCGCAGGACCGTCCGGCTTGTTGAGCGTGGGCAGCATCCAGTTGTAGGAGATCATGGTTGCCGCCTCGCCGGATGCCATGGCGCGCAACGCTTCGTCGAAGCCCCAGTTCACGGAGTTGGGCGGCGCTGCTTCCTTGTGCATCTCGATGTAGAGCGAGAGCGCTTTCTGCGCAGCCTCGTTGTCAATGATCACGTTGCCTGCATTGTCGAGCAAGTTGCCGCCAGCAGCGTAGAGCCAGTTCTTCCACTCCTCGAAGATCTTGTAGCCCCTCTGCGGCTGCATGGCAGCGCCGAAGATGCCCTGCGACTTGAAGAATTTTCCGATCTGGACGTATTCCTCTAGGGTTGTTGGCACCTGCAGCGGCTTGCCGTAAGTCTGCTGGTACTTAGCTTTGTAATCAGGGTTGTCGAAGAGGTCTTGGCGCACGATGAGCCCAAGCGCGTAGTTGTAATATGGCACACCATACACCTTTCCGTCCACAACGCCGATATCGCGCAGAGGACCTACAAAGTCGTCGAAGTCGTAGTCCTTCGTCTTTGCAATGTAGTCGTCAAGCGGGAGCAGAAAGCCAGCGCGCGCGAACTCGTCCATCCACGGGTTGTCCACGATGATCACGTCATATGTCGCTGACGGGGCTA
>JANXAG010000076.1 GCA_025062375.1 Anaerolineae bacterium
TGGCCTGCACCGGCCGCAGAGCCAGGCCTGTGAACAAGATCACCGGTGCGGTGATAGCCAGCCCCAGGGCAAAGCGACCGACCATTTCCGGGCTGCCAAATTTAGCAATGGATACCATCATGCCCCACTGGCTGAGAGCATAAACCACATTGCCCGCAAACGTCCAGGCAAAGTTGGCTTTGAGCGAGAGAGGACGTGTGGTAATTTCGCCTCTAAATAATAGTCTCTGCATAGATTGAGGGATCCCCTGCATTCCTGCTGGATTTCTCCAACCTCTGGCGAATATCATATATAAAGCCAGAATTTTCTCCCGTTTCTCGCTTTTTCTGCCCCCCTTGACTCTTTACTTTTCTTTGTTCACTTGCTCATTTCCCAACCCCTGGATCCTGGCCTGAATCCCCTCATCCCCCGGCCTCCATTCCAGGGCCTGGCGGTAGGCGGTGAGGGTGCTTTTTGTGAAACCACGGATTGCACGGATTTCACGGATTAACGAATCTGTGCAATCCCTCGCAACGAATCTGTGCAATCCGTGAAATTCGTGGTTTCTCATCTCTCTGAACCGATCAACGCCCGAATTTTCGCTTGAATCCCCTCATCCCCCGGCCTCCATTCCAGCGCCTGGCGGTAGGCCGCAAGCGCCCCTTCTTTATCCCCCGCTTCAGCCAGCCAGTCCCCCAACTGGACCGCCCAATCCCAGGGCTGGCCTGGATAGAGACGGATGGCTTCCCTGAGCCACTCTGTGGCTTCTTCCCGCTTTCCCTGATGATAGAGGGTATGGGCCAGAAAGTAAGCACTCCAGACGTGCTGAGGGGCCATCGCCAGCGCGGTCCGAAAGGACGCTTCAGCGGTCGGGTATTCTTCCTTCAGGAAATAGGCCAACCCGATGAAGTACTTCGGCTCATACCGGTCCGGAGCCACCTTTTCCGCTTTCCGATACCAGG
This sequence comes from Anaerolineae bacterium, assembly GCA_025062375.1. Lineage (NCBI taxonomy): Bacteria > Bacillati > Chloroflexota > Anaerolineae > Anaerolineae bacterium. Next base: position 942 of record JANXAG010000076.1, read on the forward strand.
CCAGGGCCTCATCCAC
>JANXAG010000077.1 GCA_025062375.1 Anaerolineae bacterium
AGTGGGTTCTCCTTTCCCCTCCAGTCCCAGTTGGCCCAGAAGTCCTTCATCACCTTCCAGAACTATCGCTTCAAGCGGGTCCATTCCCAGAAGCCTGACGGCAAGCTCCGGGGTGTAGCCACCATCCATTACGGGGATGAAATGGACGCAAATTTCGCATGCCTGGCGGAGGCGAAGGCCATCGCCGGGGAGGATTTCGCCGTCTTTTAACTTAAGCAAAAGGGCCTCCTCGGCGGCTTCCTTTTCCCCAAAAGCACTGTAATCCTTAAGCTCGTAAGTGCCAGGGCAATCCATACCTACAATAAGAACGCTCTGGGGGTCTATCTGGTGGAATTTAACCAGCTCCACAAAAGCCCTCTGCTCACAGGGGCGCAGAAGCGCCCCTATCTTTCCACCTCCACCCCTTTTGGCAACTGTGGAAAGAGCTCTGGCGAGGTTTATATACATAACGGGCGCGAAGGGGCGGGCTTTATCCAGGATAGCCTCCTCCCTGACCAGAGCATAGTTCACGCTGTTTCCGGAACTGGAAATGGGGAGCAGCCACGCTTTTACCATCCCCTGCCTCAGCAGAGTTTTCAGAAGTCCGATTAGAGCCTCAGCTGGCTTACCACTGGTAGGTATGATGGCCTTCACTGTTTTTTCCCTCAGACAGGGTTAAGGGATCGGACTTTTCAAAGGGCTTGGGCCTCTGGCTTTGAGGTAATCCACCATTTCCTTAACTGTATCGGCGAACCTTTGGCCCTCGCTGGCGCTTATCCACCGGAGCCAGATCCTGTCTTCCTCCAGGCCTAGGTCTCTGAGGATTTCTTTCAAAAGGGCAATGCGACGGCGGGCTTTGTAATTGCCGTTCAGGTAGTGGCAATCGCCTGGATGGCACCCAGCGATAAGGATACCATCGGC
>JANXAG010000078.1 GCA_025062375.1 Anaerolineae bacterium
TGCACGTGTCCTCCTGCGGCGTTTACACTGTTACCCTGACGGCCCAGCGGACTTCCGCCGCCCCCGCCTACGACGTCGTCCTGGACGTGCCCACCAGCACGTATGCGATCCTGGAGGTCCTGGGCTTTTCTGGCGCTACGCCGGTCTACACCGAAACGAGTGCCTTTGGCTATCACTGGTATTATTCCGACGCCTTTACCACGGCCACCACCGGGACAGTCCAGTTGCGGATACAGTTGCGCTGCGAAAGCGGCACTGCGCCCTTCCAGGGGACGCTTTACTATGATAATCGCTGTGCCGATAACGATACCTACCGGGAGCGATGTTCGGCTGGCGGCACCCTGGGCTCGCCGCGCATCATTGAGCCGCTTCCTATCCTGACCAAGTTCCCCGAGGTTATCTACGCCTATGGGGATGTGGTCACCTGGACGCTCATCGCGTATAACTCTGGCGCTGGTCCGGCCTACAGTGTGGTGCTGACCGACGCGCTGGGCAGCGACCTGCGCTACGTGGCTTCCTCCATCACCTCTACCCAGGGCTCCGTGGCCGGAGTGACTCCCATCACCTCCGCCCATCTGGTCACCTGGGTCTTGCCGGTGATTCAGCCCAAGGAGCAGGTGGTCATCCAGTACGCCGCGGAGATCATTGGCTGCGACGATCTGACCAACCGCTTCGCCGGACGCCAGGGCTGCCTGGGCCAGACCTGTCAGGCCGCCGGGCCGGTCCGTTCCCGCGTGGAACTCCCGCCCACCATCCTCCTCAACACCAACCAGGCGGTCACGCCCATAGACACCTGCTACACCCGCACGGTCACTGTCACGGTGAAGAATGCC
>JANXAG010000079.1:0-412 GCA_025062375.1 Anaerolineae bacterium
ATACTCGTTGGCTGTATCCAAATCACCATCCAGCACCGCCGACCGCAGCCAGGAATAATACCCCATACCATCGGCCCCGTGGACCCACGGCTTAAACAAGCCAACGGCTGCCAGCACGAAGAGAATGATCAGCACAAGCCGATTACTGTGAGGCAAGAGCATCACCTCTCTGATTTTTCCGAATTCGTCGCCTATGCTCTGTAATCTGCCATGCCAGCACTCCCCAGAGGATCAGCAAACCATAAGTACCCAACGATAGCAAAAGGGTATGTCCGACCAATTGATGCCAGAACAGGCCCTGCACATTGATCAGCGCGTAGGCAATAAGGACAAACGCTCGCTCCCGGTTGGATGCGGACTGCCAGGCCACAGCAAACGCGAGAAAGGCCAAAGCCATATGGTGAAACCAGCC
>JANXAG010000079.1:422-821 GCA_025062375.1 Anaerolineae bacterium
GCTTCCAGAATAAATAAATCCTCAGAAAACCTCCCCGGCCAGCATAGCGCCCCAGTGGCCAGGACCAAAATGAGAGAGACGATTAACGTTAACGTCCTTGCCAATACCGGGTTATCAGCCAGAGCCCCCCCAAACTCGTGATGGGTCAACAACCGCCCGAAAAAGCCACTCAGCCCCTGGTTGGGTGGATATACTCCCGGCTCACCCGCCCGCGTCAGGCCCGCGAGGGAAAGGGAATGATGAGCATAAGCCCGATAGGGTCCCAAACCAATGGCCGGTAGGGTAATAAGCACAAGAACGATAAGCCCGATGAGCAGCCACAAGAGGACCTGGAACCGCAGTTTCCATGCGGCATGGAAGGCCAGCGCGATCGGTATCGGTTTAAACATCACACCGGCA
>JANXAG010000080.1:0-311 GCA_025062375.1 Anaerolineae bacterium
TCCTTGTCCACCTTTCTCGTTATCGGCAAACTCACAGGATAAAAGCAACGTGCCATCCTCAAAGTATAGTTTATCACCTTCGTAAAGAGAGAAAGTCCAATCTTCGACGTCTATGGTCGTGACCTCTCCAGTAGCTTCAACTTTAACCTTCATCTTTGCTCGCCGCCATTTGATGTCCTTAGCATCAAATTCTCCTTCTATTTCATATGCTTCAAAAAGGGCTTTTCCAGGCTCCCTTGGATCCCAAAGTTTTCTTGGAGTACCGTACACTAACTTGTAGTTCCCGCTCCAAATCTTAGAGCCAAGTCCGG
>JANXAG010000080.1:321-805 GCA_025062375.1 Anaerolineae bacterium
CAAAGACACGAATCCAGCGACCATCGCTCTCCGCGTCACTCATCAGCGTGACTTCCCTTGGTTCTTTCATGCGTGAACTCCCTCCTTTCTTTGTGCCTAACGGTCTGCGGCTAAGCCGCAGCGCCGGAGCGCAGCGGAGGCGCTGTCGGCTTGAGCCGCGTGTTGGGCGGCCCTACCGCAAAACCTAGCCTTGTTACGGCTGCATAGTGGCGCCCCTGTGGACTGGAAGAGGAATGACCCTATCGCCAACTCGAAGATCCAATGGCTGTTCCCACCATCTTGGGCCACCTCTCAAAATCACATCCAATGACCCGTCGCAACGTAATACATAGGTGGGCACTTTCTCGTCCTCGGACAATTCGGGAACCAAGTCATAAACGTTGGCTTTAGAAATATCGAACAGCGCACTCGGCTTGTTAGTGACAGGAACATTGTTCTCTACCAGATAAGCCACACGCGCTCGTATGTCGGGGTGACGAATTTG
>JANXAG010000081.1 GCA_025062375.1 Anaerolineae bacterium
GTGACCTTCAGTCGGCTGACCCTGACGGACACGCTCCCCACGGACTTCTACTACATCCGCGGATCGGGCGTGCCCACGGACCCGGACGTCATCGCCGAGCCGCAGCTGGTCTGGCTCGACCTGGGGCCGCTGGCCCCCGGGCAAAGCCTCACTGTGACGTTTGCAGTGACGGCGACGCCAGGCGTCATCGGCACTTACTGGAACGTCGCCCTCGTCGGCGGCGAATACCCCGGCGGCGTCCTCACGGACACCGACGACGCCCCGGTGGCTCTGACCGATCCATCGATCGCGCTGGATAAGCAGCTGGTCGGCGCTGATCTGGATGAGGTGGCGCCCAACTACGTCACTTTCACCATCCTCATCACCAACACGGGGGTCAGCCCCATCGACCGGCTGCCGCTGGTGGATCAGTATGACCCGGCCGTGCTGAGCTTCGTGACCGCCACCATCCACCCCAACGAACCGAACGACGACGGGCTCCTCACCTGGTATGATCTGACGGGCCCGGCGCCTCACGGCTTCGGCCAGAACCTTGCGCCGGGAGAGTCCTTCCGGATCACCACCGTGTTCCGGGTGATCCAGAACATCACCGTCACGTTGAACGTCGTCACCGTGCCGAACCCGGTCGATATCTACAACAACCCGGCCAACTCGCCGCGGGATGACGAGGAGATCCGCAACGTGCCCACTGCCGTGGAGCTGCTCTACTTCCGGGTCGCGGAGGTGAGGGGCCAGCAGGTGCGACTGGAGTGGGCAACGGCTGCC
>JANXAG010000082.1 GCA_025062375.1 Anaerolineae bacterium
GGCACAAACTCCACTCGGGCTGGCAAAGGATCAGCCACATACACATACTCGGGGCTAGTGCCCAGGTTGCGGAGGATGATCGTATAGGTAAAAACTTCACCTTCCCGCACCCACTCCGCGCTGGCGGATTTGTCGACATCCAGGATGACCGGGGGCGCCGAGAAGTGAACGAAGACAGGCACCTCCAGCGCAGCGGGCGCGAGGGCCGGGCCGAGGTAGAGCAGGCCCTCCCAGGTGGTGCCGGGCGTGGCGGTCTTGGTGAAGGTCACAGTGAAGGTGATGGGTGCGTTGGCGTTGATAGTCCCGGTGGGCACACCGCTCACCACCAGGTCCGTGCCCTGGATCACCCGCAGGTCCAGGTTAAAGGTGCCGGGCGTGCCAGACCAGTTGTCCACGCAAACTCGGTAAGTGCCATCGGCTGGCCGCTTCACCCGCACCCGCTCCCAAGCCGCCGGCGTGGTGGAGGCGGCGATCAGCGTGGCGCCCCGGTAGAGGTAGAGGTCGATGTCCCCGATGTTGTTGCTCCAGGCCGTGGCTTCGATTAAACCGCCGTTGGACACGGTGAAGCTGTAGGACCAGTCGCACGGGCCTGACGCAGCCGACAGAGGGACGTCCCTCCACGTCTGAGGCTGGCTTAGGCCGTAGGCCAGCACGCTCAACCCCTCCGTGAGCGTGTAAGCCGTGGTGAAGGTCTGGGTCCAGGAATCCCTGAACTGAGGCCCAAGGGGGGAGAGGGTGATCACATTGCTGGTGGTGAGA
>JANXAG010000083.1 GCA_025062375.1 Anaerolineae bacterium
AGGACTGTCTCGTAGTACTGCTGACCGAAGCCTTTCTCCCACACTTCTGGGTCTTTCATCACGCTGACGCGCGTGGGTGCGCCGCCGGCGATCACGCGCTGCTTGTCTACCGACTTAGAGGTGAGCCATGCGATGTAGGTCCATGCCGCATCGGCGTTCGCTGTGTTCTTAGGGATAGCCCAATGCCAAGCGCCTAGAACAGCTTTTCCACCAGGCACTTCGTACAGCGCGAACTTGCCTGCTAGCTCACCTGCGGGACCGTCTGGCTTGTTGAGCGTGGGCAGCATCCAGTTGTAGGAGATCATAGTTGCCGCCTCACCAGATGCCATGGCGCGCAAAGCTTCATCGAAGCCCCAGTTCACAGAGTTGGGTGGCGCCGCGTTCTTGTGCATCTCAATGTAAAGCGTGAGGGCTTTCTGCGCAGCCTCATTGTCGATGATCACATTGCCTGCGCTGTCAAGCAAGTTGCCGCCAGCTGCGTAGAGCCAGTTCTTCCACTCCTCGAAGATCTTGTAGCCCCTCTGCGGCTGCATGGCAGCGCCGAAGATGCCTTGCTCCTTGAAGAATTTTCCGATCTGGACGTATTCCTCTAGGGTTGTCGGCACCTGCAGCGGCTTGCCGTAAGTCTGCTGGTACTTAGCTTTGTAATCAGGGTTGTCGAAGAGGTCTTG
>JANXAG010000084.1:0-262 GCA_025062375.1 Anaerolineae bacterium
GGAGCTGATGCACGAGCGGGCACGACTGGATAAATCCTTGTTCATCTCTCCTAATAGTGAGCAGATTCCAACTCCAGCAAGAAGTCCTTTACCACCATCGGGCAACCTCACTCTTTCTCAACAGGAGGCGCAGGTGGTGGGAAACCCCAAGGATTTTTGAGGAGGGCTTTTGGGCGAGTGCAGTGGGCACACAGGATGTGGTGGGCGTGGGAGATGCTGTCGCGATAGGTGGTGGCAAGTGCCCGGGGTGGGACTCGAACCC
>JANXAG010000084.1:272-667 GCA_025062375.1 Anaerolineae bacterium
TTGCCCCAGAGGATTTTAAGTCCCCCGCGTCTGCCATTCCGCCACCCGGGCGCAATCTCATCCTGTCAATTATACCTTTGCCAAGCTCAGAGGTCGCAAAAGTCGCCGCAAATTGCTGGCGGAACAGGTCACGCCGAATCTGATCCAGTCGCCATCAGATGGCGATGGGACTTCACTTAGCAGAGAACTTTGGCTTGTCCCTCATTAAGCAGGAATCTGTGATTGAGAAGCGAACTTTGTGAAATCGGTCGAGAGGAAGCAGGAATCGCGAAGTCGGCGGTGGTATACTACAGGTAGCTGCCTCGAGGCGTATCCCCATGAGAGGGCTGCATGGAGGCGCAGCGTGGGATACATCCGTTTGTAGGACGGGCGAGGCGAGAACATGGTGGAGCGCC
>JANXAG010000085.1 GCA_025062375.1 Anaerolineae bacterium
GTCCAGACCCAGGCCGATCTAGCCATTACCAAGGCCGACAATCCCGACCCAGTGATCGTGGGCACGCTGCTCACCTACACGCTGGTCGTCACCAACTACGGCCCATTGGTGGCCCGCGGCGTTGTCGTCACCGACATTCTGCCGCCTGCGGTGGCCTTCGTTTCGGCTGACCCGATGCCTGCCTCCGGCCCCAACCCGTTGGTCTGGAGCCTGGGCGACCTGGCAGCCGGTGAGTCAAGGCAGCTAACGTTGACCGTCCGGGTGCTGGTTACGGCAACCAGCGTCTTCACTAACGCCGTCGTCGTCGGCTCCGAGACACCCGATGACAACCCGGGCGACAACTCCGACGACGAACCCACCACGCTGCTGGTGCCGGGCCTAGAACTAACCAAAGACGTGGCGCCGGGCATCGCTGTGCGAAACATGCCCTTCACCTACACCATCCGCATCACCAACACCGGCCTAGTGACCTTCAGCCGGCTGATCCTGACGGACACGCTGCCTGCAGACTTCTACTACATCCGAGGCTCGGGCGTGCCTACAGATCCGGACGTCATCGCCGAGCCCGTGCTGGTCTGGCTCGATCTGGGATCGCTGGCCCCCGGGCAAAGCCTCACCGTGACGTTTGCAGTGACGGCGACGTCGGGCGTCACC
>JANXAG010000086.1 GCA_025062375.1 Anaerolineae bacterium
GTGCGTTTAGATCCTGGACAAGCGATCGGTGGCGGGGCGCACGGCCGATGAACATCGAAGCAGGCCCGCTCCACCGTTATAGGGGCTGATCCCTATAGCGGTTTATGTTGTCTTCCGCACCTTAACAACTGAATTGTGGCAGGAAGTCCGGGGGCGTCTGGCAGAAGTCTTGCGGTCGGACCTTACACCCCGGGAGGTCAACCTCCTGGGGATATAAGAGCCGACGGAGAGTTTGATCCTGGCTCAGGGTGAACGCTGGCGGCGTGCCTAACACATGCAAGTCGAGCGGGGAGGGGGTAGGCGCAAGCTGAGCCCTCCGAGCGGCAAACGGGTGAGTAACACGTGGGTGACCTGCCCCGGCGTGGGGGATAACCCTCCGAAAGGAGGGCTAATACCGCATACGCTCGGCGGGGACGGCCCGTCGAGGAAAGGCCTGGGGAGGAGACGAACCAGGTCGCGCCGGGAGGGGCCCGCGGCCCATCAGGTAGTTGGTGGGGTAATGGCCCACCAAGCCGATGACGGGTAGCCGGCCTGAGAGGGTGACCGGCCACACGGGCACTGAGACACGGGCCCGACTCCTACGGGAGGCA
>JANXAG010000087.1 GCA_025062375.1 Anaerolineae bacterium
CGCCACCGGCGCCCGGTAGAGGTGGAAGCCGAAGGTGCCGATCTCCGCCGCCGTCGCCCACTCCAGCCGGACGCTCCACCCGGCCACGCCGCCAACCCGGAAGTACAGTAACTCCACCGCCGTCGGAATGTTCACGATGACCTCGTCGTCCCTGTCTTCGTTCGCCGGGTTGTCGTAGACATCCACCACGTCGCTCACGATCGCCGTGTTCACCGTAGTGGTGATGTCGTGGACCACGCGGAAGACGGTGGTGATGTGGAAGGACTCGCCCGGTGCCAGGTCGCGCCCGAAGCCATAGGGCGCCGGACCCGTCAGGTCGTACCAGGTCAGAAGGCCGTCGTCGGCAGGCTCGTTGGGGTAGACCGTGGCGGTTATGAAACTCAAGTAGTACGGGTCATATTGGTCCACCAGCGGCAGGACGTCTATGGTGCTGATGCCGACATTGGTGATGACGATGGTGAAGGTCACGTAGTTGGGCAGGAGTTCGTCCAGGTCCGCCGCGACCAGTTGCTTATCCACCACCACCGCCGGGTCTGTGAGCGCCACGGGCGCGTCGTCGGTGTCGGTGAGG
>JANXAG010000088.1 GCA_025062375.1 Anaerolineae bacterium
TCCGTCCCCCGAAAGGAGAATGGCGATGTCCACATCACTGCGAGGGGTGAAATCCCCCCGGGCAAAGGACCCAAAGAGCACCACCTCTCGGACCCGTGGATGCTCCCGCCGGATGCGGGCCGCGATGTCTCAAGATGCTCCCGGAGCGCCTCCGCGTCCACCGAGAGAATCTCCACACCATCGCAGGATTGCCTCCGCAGCGAGGGCTGCCTCCTGGGCCATCTCCTCGTCAAAATACTCAAACGGAGCCCCTTCCGGGAATCCGTTCGGATATCGGGCCTCCAGATAGTAGCGGGTTAGGGCACGGGCGAAGGCGTAGAACTCACCGGGCACTTCGTAAGATTCCCTCAGTCCCCGAAGCAAAGCCAGAATGGAATGCCCCCGCACTTCCAGGCCTTGTTGTTCGTAAAGGGCCTTTAGGACCTTTTCGGCGGCCCGCTGGGCAGCGAGGCAGGCCCATTCATAATCTCCGGCCACCTTATAACCCTGCTGCGTGAAAGGCAATAAGGGCACAGGCGAAAGGCAGGAACGCGAGATGATTGGCGGCCCTCTTCTCCCAA
>JANXAG010000089.1 GCA_025062375.1 Anaerolineae bacterium
GCCCCATAAGGTGCGGAAGACCCTCAAAAACCTTCAAACCCTTACCTTTAAGGTCCACAAGCCCCAGGCTCAAATCCTTGGGCAAATTGTATAGAGCCAGGCTTGAAATCATGGTCCGCAAAAGCTCGGTTTTGCCGCATCCAGTGGTTCCGGCCACCAGAATGTGGGTTACATCCGGGCTGGCAATGTTCACAAGGATTGGCGAGCCTTCCTCATCCATCCCCAGGATGGAAGAATAGGGTGGGATGTCCTTCAGGCGCAGGCAGAGGGAGGACAGGGTTATGGGCGAGGGATTTCTTCTTGGGATTTCAATGCTTAAAAGTCCATTTCGGCGGTAGATTCGGCAGCCAGGAGCTCCGAGGAAGAGGGCAATTTCTTCAGCCAGGGCTTTTATCTTTTCAACCTTTACCCCGAGGGGTGGGGATAGATGGAAGAGGATATAGCGGGGGGTTATGGTTCCGCCCCTTACCCTGGCCCTTATCCTGTGGGAAGCAAGGACCATCTCTATCTTCCGGGCCTGAAGCTCAAGGTTTCCCCTCATAGCTCATATCCCT
>JANXAG010000090.1 GCA_025062375.1 Anaerolineae bacterium
AAGGGATTGAGTATCGAGTGGGAGAGGCGGAGAACTTACCGGTCTGTGACGAAAGTGTGGACTATGTCTTTGCCAATATGTACCTTCATCACGTTGAGTCGCCTTTTCAGGCAATAAAAGAGATGGTGCGAATTCTGAAGCCGGGTGGTACGCTGGTTGTCACGGATTTGGACGAGCACTCTTATGAGTTCTTAAGGACGGAGCAATGCGATCGATGGTTAGGGTTTAATCGCCAGGATATTAGGCGGTGGTTGACTGATGCGGGTCTGAAAGACGTGTTGGTGGACTGTGTGGGTGAGAATTGCTGTGCCCAATCAAGTTGTGGTTGTGAATCTGCGAGCATCAGTATATTCATAGCTGTAGGGGTGAAATGAGGGGCCGCCCAACATGCGGCTCAAGCCGACCCCGCTCCGCTCGCCTTCGGCTCGCTCCGCGGGGCGGCTTAGCCCCAGATCGTTGGGCCGCCAGAGGATGAAGGTTTCCCTCTGGCGGAGGCAGGGCGGGCTGGAAGGCCGAAGGGAGCGCGGGCA
>JANXAG010000091.1 GCA_025062375.1 Anaerolineae bacterium
GTGCCGCTCAGCGAGGAGCAAATGCGTCAGTACCGCTGGCGACGGATTTCTATGATTTTCCAGGCTGCGATGAACTCCCTGAACCCGGTATACCGGGTGGGCGACCAGATCATTGAGGCGATGGAAACCCACCTGGAGAATTTTTCCTATCCGATGGCCCGGGCGAAAGTGGCCGAACTCTTCAGGTTGGTCGGACTGGACCCGGCACTGATGGAGCAATACCCTCACGAATATAGCGGCGGCATGCGCCATGGCTCTGGCCTGCGACCCGGACATCATCATCGCCGACGAGCCGACGACAGCGCTGGATGTCATCGTTCAGGACCGCATTCTGAAGGAACTGCGCGCCATCCAGCAAAAACTGAACATGGGAATGATTTACATCTCTCACGACATTGCGGTCATCGCGGAAGTGAGCGACTGTGTTGGCGTGATGTACGCCGGACGGCTGGTGGAAAAAGGGTATACAGAGGACATTTTCCATCATCCTCTTCATCCGTATACGGCGGGCCTGATGTC
>JANXAG010000092.1:0-250 GCA_025062375.1 Anaerolineae bacterium
TTTGATAAACAGTCGGCACCGCCCGGTCTCTGCGACCCACAGGAGCTTACGCCGTAAAGGCTTCACTCCCACGGGCCCCCCTTCTACCGAGGGTACGGGGGCAATTTGCCGAGTTCCTTGAGGAGAGTTCCCCCGACGCCTTAGGCTGCTAACCCAGCCCACCTGTGTCGGTTTCCGGTACGGGCAGCGATGTTTCAACACCAGCGCCGTTGTTTCTCGGCAGTGTGGCGTCAGAAGAGTTACCCCATCA
>JANXAG010000092.1:260-513 GCA_025062375.1 Anaerolineae bacterium
TTCCCATCGGCTACGCTTTTCAGCCTCACCTTAGGGTCCCGGCTAACTGGCGGATGATTTACATTGCCGCCAAAACCTGGGGCTTCCGGCGGACAGGTTTTTCACCTGTCTTCGCTGCTACTCATGCCAGGATTCTCACTTGTCTGCAGTCCATCCCACCTTACGGTGAAACTTCAACCCACAGACAACGCTCCCCTACCGCTCTTACGAGCCCGCAGCTTCGGTACCGGGCTTAAGCCCCGCTAAATTTTCG
>JANXAG010000093.1 GCA_025062375.1 Anaerolineae bacterium
AGAAGCTTCCCCAGGAGGAAGGGGAAAAACTGCGGAGAAAGATCCTCGGAGGCGTTTGCATTGCCTATCCTGCGCCCGAATCCCCTTAAACTGTCCGGGGATAGCTTGATTTTGCTGGGGGCTCTTTAAAAACGTTTAGCTGGCCGGGCAGGCCTGAAGCCTATGGCTCGTTGGGTAGAAGCTAATTGCAATCATCTTCCTTACTGACATCCCCACATCTGAGCCAGCTCCTGGGCTCTTTGGAGGGCATGCTGGGTTTCTTTATATCAGCGAGGTGTAGCCTTTGGGGTTAAGAAACGCAAAGCCTCTGCAAAAGCCTGTATAGCGGCTTTTAGATAGGTGCACCGCTGTTCCAGCTCCTCTTCAATTTCCGCCCAGTATAGCCAGGTTGTCCCAAGATTTTTCTGGGTTATGGCATAATCAAAGGGTGCGTTTTCCGGAGTATAAAAGCGCAGGGCCTCTTTGCAAGCACTGATGGCCTTTCGGAGGTTCTCCACAGGCTC
>JANXAG010000094.1 GCA_025062375.1 Anaerolineae bacterium
TCCACCAACAGCACGAAATTTGGCGGAACCTATACCATGACGCTTATCATTTTAGAAAATGGTACTGGTATGTTAGAAGTTCCGGGAGCGCCATTCTATGAAGATAATACTGTTGGTATCCAGGTCCTTGATGAAAGCACGGTTTTAGTTGTTTTCGATGACAAAGAGGGTGACCGAATTGAGGCAAGACTTGTTAGAGAAAATAGCAGACTTCGCGGAATCTGGAGATATGCCACTGGTAACCCTCAACACACGGCTACAGGCGAGATTAGTGTTAAAAAGGTGGAGTAAAGTTGTCCCCATAACTATGCCGCCCAACCTGCGCTTTCACCTGACAGCGCCTCCGCTGCGCTCCGGCGCCGCAGGTGAAGCGCGAGTCGTTAACAGCGGTCGCGTTTTCGAGCCATTCCAAAGTCCACCATATTTCACAGGAGGTGTGCGATGTCCAAGATCCTTCGGGTCAATATGACCGACCGGACGGTCACCTACGTGGACGTCCCC